>JAGQZL010000008.1 GCA_020434915.1 Allomuricauda sp.
CATTTTTTTTTTTTTTTGTATGAACTGATTCTAAACTACAAAGATACGACACTGGTCTTAGATTTTGAAGTTAGCGTATTGAATTTCAAAATTCTTCGATTGATGGATTTTATGAAATCAACGTTTTGGTTCATATTTGGTTTCATGATATTCCTTTTTTGAAAAAACCGTAGCTTAGTCACACCTTAAATAACCCCCCTTTATGTGGCATAAATTCAAATTTTCCCATCCAATATTCTTGCTATCAATTTCAATGTTTTTATTATCCTGTTCCACGAACAAACAAAGCTTCACCAAAAGGGATGTGAAAAAATCGGAGAAATTGATCGGTCTTGAATTTTCCAAAAGAAATATTGATACACTTTATCCTTATTTGAAAAGAAACCGATCTGGTTTTGATTCCCTCAGAAAATATCCATTGGAAAACGATGTGTTCCCGGCGGTACGTTTTGACCCTGTCCCCTTTGGATTTGAGATGCCAGAACAACTGGATGGTACTGATTGGAAAATTCCTGAGGATGTTGAAATCCCTGAACATTATGATGATTTGGCCTTTTATACCATCCCGCAATTGGCTTCGTTGATCAAACATCAAAAAATCTCCTCAACCGAACTCACCCAATTTTTCTTGGCCCGTTTGAAGAAATACCAACCAACACTTCAATGCAGTATTAGCATTACCGATAGTTTGGCATTGGCACAGGCCAAACGTGCCGATGAAGAGATCCTGGCTGGAAAGTACCGTGGTATTTTACACGGCATTCCCTACGGGACCAAAGATTTAATGGCGGTACCTGGCTATACCACTACTTGGGGGGCCGCACCCTACAAAGACCAAATGATCGACCAAACCGCTACGGTCATTCAAAAATTGGAAGATGCTGGGGCCGTTTTGGTAGCCAAATTGGTTTCCGGTGCCTTGGCCCGGGGCGATGTATGGTTCGGTGGAAAAACGAAGAATCCGTGGGACATCACACAAGGGGCCACAGGCTCATCCGCTGGTTCTGGATCGGCCACTTCAGCAGGGTTGGTCCCGTTTGCATTGGGAACTGAAACTTTGGGCTCCATTACTTCGCCAAGTACAAGAAATGGGGTAACTGGATTAAGACCGACCTATGGTCGTGTGAGCAGACATGGTGTCATGAGCCTTAGCTGGTCTATGGACAAGGTGGGTCCCTTGGGAAGAAATGCCGAGGACTGTGCCATTGTTTTTTCCGTTATCCAGGGGAAAGACAAAAACGATTTGACCACCGTAGATCTTCCTTTTGGAATTGACTGGAACAAGGACCCCAAAAATCTTAGAGTGGCCTATTTAAAAAATGATGTTGAAAAAGACACCACCGAAAGTGGGAACAATATTCGGAAAGCCTTGGAGGTCTTAAAGGAATTAGGCATTGAACCCACTGCCATTGAAATGCCCAAGGATGTACCCTATAGAGGTTTTGATATTATTTTAAGGGCTGAGGCCGGTGCATTTTTTGATGATTTGGTGCGTACTGGTGATGTGGACCTGATGGTGGAACAAGACCAGCGCTCGCGTGCAAATTCCCTGCGTCAAAGCCGGTTTATCCCGGCAGTGGAGTACCTTCAGGCCAACAGACAACGACAGGTGCTCATCCAAAAAATGCAGGATTTGATGAAAGATTATGATGTGTTGATATCCCCTTCCTTTGGGAACGACCAATTGTTGGCCACCAATTTGACAGGACATCCCGTGATTGCCATCCCCACTGGATTGGACAAAAAGAACCACCCTACCAGCATGACGTTTGTGGGCAACCTATATGATGAAGCCAGTATATTATTGTTGGCGAAGGCCTATCAGGATAAAACAGGATTTGACGAAATGCATCCCCCTGGATATTGATCACAACTCTTTGGCAGGGTCCCAAAAATATTTTTGAAAGTCGATAACTTGGTTGTCCTTGATTTTGATTCCCTCGTTCTCCAACAATTGTTGCATAAGGTTGGTGCCTCCAAAATGGTGTTTACCCGTTAACACCCCCACTCTGTTGACAACCCGATGGGCAGGAACGTCCTTGGCCAGTGAATTGTTCATGGCCCATCCCACCATACGGGCACTCCTTGCCGCTCCCAAATATTTAGCAATGGCTCCATAGGAGGTGACCCTGCCATATGGGATAAGCTTGGCCACTTCATACACTTTATCAAAAAAACTGATTTCTTCCATGTCAACGGTACAAAATACGCATGAGAGTAATCACCAGGAGCACTACCATCAAGGCACTCAAAATGTAGTTCGAGTTCTTGGAAAACCTGTTGGTCTTGGTCTCCAATTTATCAAAATAAAATGTATACAGGTACAATACGGAAAAGGTCCCTGCTCCTGAGGCCACTACAAAAGTGGTGATGTCCTGCGCTTCAAACTTGATCCAACCTGCCTCGTTCCACATGGCATTCAATCCACTGTAATAAGGAATGGTCAACAAGTTGAGGGCCGCCAAAAGCACCCCTTTAAAAAAACTGTTCTTCTTACTTAGATTGACCTCTTTGATCTGTTGCTTTTTGTTCCGCTTTGCCATGATGAAAAAGTAGACGGCAAAAATGGCAAAAACCGCTATGGCAATTTTGAGCAAAATATCGATTACCTCTGGATTCCGGTACAAGAATTTGGATATGAACACGGCGATATAGGCCTGTACCATGATCATGGAAGAGACTCCCAGACTAAAAATGACCCCATTCAATTTGCCTTTTTCCACACTGATCTTGGCCGCATTCATATTCAACAAACCTGGAGGCACAGTGGCCATAAAGGCTGCCGAAAAGGTGGCAAAAAAAAGGATAAGGATGTGGGTCATTTGGT
Organism: Allomuricauda sp.; assembly: GCA_020434915.1. Lineage (GTDB taxonomy): Bacteria > Bacteroidota > Bacteroidia > Flavobacteriales > Flavobacteriaceae > Flagellimonas. The sequence goes on from JAGQZL010000008.1 coordinate 2,828, forward strand.
CAATGGTCAGTGAATCCTAAATTGGATGTATGTAATCGGTTTTCCTTTTTCAAGATACTGATTTTCATAGAAAGTCTGAATCTCGAGCACTTCGGATGGGGCTCCTTCATTTTTGTACACGTCATGGTTGGCGTAGACAATCTCGTAGCCCAAACCTTGCAAAAGCCCAAGTGTGTAGCCATGCATGAACTCACTGTCGGTCTTTAAGTTCATCACCCCTTCGGGTTTAAGAATCTGTTGGTATTTTTTTTTTTTTTTTTTTTTGTTTATTTGTTTCTTGGTCCGTTTGTACTTTATCTGTGGGTCGGGGAAGGTAATCCAAATTTCATCCACTTCATTTTGATCAAAAAGGGAATCCACAAGTTCAATCTGTGAACGTAAAAAAGCCACATTTTTCAATCCTTCCTCCAAAGCAATTTTAGCTCCCCTCCAAAAACGGGCTCCCTTGATATCCACCCCTATGTAATTCTTGTTCGGGTTTCTTTTGGCTAGTCCAACGGTATATTCTCCCTTGCCACATCCCAATTCCAATACAATGGGATTGTCATTCCCGAAGAAGGAAGCCCAACGCCCCTTATACTCGAATCCATCCAAGACCTCGTCCCTTTTTGGTTGGACCACATTGGCAAAAGTCTCGTTTTCCTTGAACCGTTTCAGTTTGTTCTTGCTTCCCACGTGTGTATTGAATTGTGCAAAAATTTAATGATTTGGCAAAACTAAGGAAATCTACATGCAAATGGCATTTTGTTTTTTTGCAGTTATGCAAAATTCAAAACGAATCTTGGTCGCCCCGTTGAATTGGGGATTGGGACATGCCACCAGATGCATCCCCATCATAAAGGCGTTGCTGGACTTGGGGCATCAACCTTACATTGCATCAGACGGTGTTGCGCTCGTACTATTGAAAAAGGAATTCCCAGACCTGCCTTCGTTTGAATTGCCCTCCTATAAAATTACCTATGCTGAAAAGGCAAAAAATTTCAAGATCAAAATGATTTGGGATTCCCCGAAGGTACTCAAGGCCATGGCGAAAGAAAAAAAGGAGGTAAAACGATTGGTGAAGGAGCATCAAATTGATGGTATTATCTCCGATAACCGATTGGGGGCCTATTATAAAAAGGTGCCTTGTGTGTTCATTACCCATCAGCTGAATGTGCTATCCGGCAATACTACTTGGATGAGTTCCAAAGCCCATCAAAAGATCATAAAAAAATTCAATGCCTGTTGGGTACCAGATGTTGAGGGAAAACCAAATCTTACCGGAAAATTGGGTCACCTCAAAAAATCCAAACTTGATATTGCCTATTTGGGGCCTTTGAGCAGGTTTGAAAAAAAGGAAATGCCCATTATCCATGATTTGATGGTGTTACTTTCCGGACCGGAACCCCAGCGGACCTTTTTGGAGGAGAAACTACTTAATGAGTTGCAGGGGTTTGAAGGGAACATTCTTTTTGTGAAAGGAAAAATCGAGGAAGAACAGACCACAGAAGAGATTTCCACCCCTAAAGGAAAAATCCTATTGTACAACTTCATGCAATCCAATGATTTGGAAACGGCCATCAACCAAAGTGAAAAAGTTCTTTGTAGGTCTGGGTATACCACGGTGATGGACTTGGCAAAATTGGAAAAAAAGGCATTTTTCATTCCTACCCCAGGGCAATATGAACAGGAATATTTGGCCAAACGTTTGCAAAAGCAAAAAATGGTACCGTATTGTGCTCAGAATGATTTCACCTTGGACCAGCTTTCCAGAATGGAAGATTTTGAAGGTTTGACAAACTTTGATTCGCAAATGGATTATTCTGCTTTGTTCACGCTTTTTTCCAAGGTAAACTCGGAACCTACTTCCACTTCACTTTCCACGTAGATTTTTTCACCGTGGGCCTCTATAATGTGCTTTACAATGGAAAGCCCCAATCCTGAGCCTCCTTCGTTACGGCTACCGCTTTGGTCTACCCGGTAGAAGCGTTCAAAAAGTCTGGGGATATGTTGTTTTGGAATCCCCACACCATTATCGGTGACCCTTACAATGACCTTGTTCTTGATCAGGTTTTCCACGCTCACCTCAGTGGTGCCGTTCATGTGGCCGTACTTGATGGAGTTCACCAAAAGGTTACTGATCACTTGCTGAATTTTTTCCCTGTCCGCATGCACGTAAATAGGATTGGGGTATTCCATATCAAAGGTCAGCGTAATTTGTTTTTTGGCAGCTTTCATTTCCAGAAGGTCGAAAGTGTTCTGGATAAGCTCGATGACATCAAAGTCTTCCCGTTCCACCTTTAGCTCACCAGCCTCGAACTTGGTGATCAAATCAAGGTCCTTCACTATGTAAATCAACCTTTCCACACCTTTATTGGCCCTTTCCAAGTACTTTTCACGAAGCTTCCTATCTTTCATGGCGCCATCCAACAATGTCAAAATATAGCCTTGAACCGTAAAAAGCGGTGTCTTTAATTCGTGCGACACATTCCCCAAAAAGTCTTTTCGGTATTCTTCACGGATTTTAAGGGTATCTATTTCTATTTTCTTTCCCTCTGCAAACTTTTCGATTTCCTCAGTAAGAGTCTTCATGTCCGTGGTGACAGGTTTGGAGGAGAATGATGATGATTCCAATAGGGAAACGTCATCATAGATTTTTTTGATCCTTCGGTAAATGAACCGTTCTACCCGTACTTGGATCACAGTAAAGCAAATGATAAAACTGATCAGGGCAAACAGGATGGTATAGGTCCAATCCATGTGGCCAAGATCCATATGGAAAGCCACAAAAAGTGCAGTAATCAGAAGGGTAATGACCAGGGAAGACCTAAGGGCAAATTTGTATGATTTCCTTAGTTTAATGGCCATTAGAGAACAAACTTATACCCTACTCCCTTCACGGTCTTAAAATGGTCGTCCCCAATTTTCTCGCGAAGTTTTCGAATATGAACATCAATGGTACGGCCACCAACGACCACCTCATTGCCCCACACTTTGTCCAAAATCACCTCGCGCTTGAACACTTTATTGGGTTTGGATGTCAATAGCGACAACAATTCAAATTCCTTTCTTGGAAGGATGACTTCTTCCCCATTGTTCACAATTTTGTACTCCTCCCGGTTGATGACAATGTTCCCAACTTTCACAATATCCTCCATCTCCTTTTTCTCATCCTTCAACCTTCGGAGCAAAGCCTTCACCTTACTGACCAAAACCTTTGGTTTAATGGGCTTTGTAATGTAGTCATCGGCCCCGGCGTCAAAACCGGCCACTTGGGAATAGTCCTCCCCTCTAGCTGTTAAAAAAGCAATGATGGTGTTTTCAAGACCAGAAGTATTGCGTATTACCTCACAAGCTTCAATACCATCCATCTCGGGCATCATCACATCCATAATGATGAGATGTGGTTGTTTCTTCTTGGCTTTTGCAACGCCTTCCACCCCATTTTTTGCGGTAAAAACCTCATAACCCTCAGCGACAAGGTTATAACTCACAATTTCCAGAATATCAGGTTCATCGTCAACAAGTAGAATCTTAATGTCCTTAGTTTTCATGGGATGGTATTTCAGTGTTAATCCGTCAAATGTAAAGATAATACACTAACGGCATAAATGCTTAACGTTGATTTAATCTGATAACCTTATTGTAACGTTTATCGAAAGAAGTCTTAACATGAGGCTAACATCGCTTTTACAGCCTGCCTGTTTCTTTGCCCCGAAATCTAAATCAGAGACAACAGCGTATGAAAACGTATTTAATAGTGGCCTTTTCCTTCTTCACCTTGATTGCCTCCGCACAGCAAAGTGGGAGCATTGTTGGTAGGTTGACGGACAAGGAACTAAACGATGACCCCCTTCCTTTTGCCAACGTATTGATAAAAGGTACTACCAAAGGGACCACTTCGGATTTTGATGGTCTTTTTGAATTAGCAGATATTGAACCAGGAACCTATACGTTGGTGTTCAGCTTTTTGGGATATGAGACCTTGGAAGTTCCCAATGTGGTGGTTGAAGCCGGGAAAGTAACCGAAATAAATGCCGGTTTGGGTGCCAGTAGTGTAGGTCTTGATGAAGTGGTGGTGACCACTACCGCCCAAAAGGACTCCGAAGTGGCCCTTTTACTCCAGCAAAAAAATGCCTTGATCATGCAGGAGGCCATCAGTGCCGAGGCCCTAACCCTAAAAGGTATTGACGATGCGGCTGCGGCCGTTGCGCAAATTTCAGGGATTTCCAAACAGCAGGGATCAAGCAATGTATATGTTAGAGGTTTGGGAGACCGTTACCAAAACACGACCATGAACGGGTTGTCCCTTCCATCCAATGATGTAAACAAGAAAAACATCAACTTGGACCTTTTTGGTTCAAGCATTATAGAGAACGTTTCCGTAAGCAAGGCATATAGCCCCACTTTTTATGGGGATTTTGCCGCCGGTAACGTAAACATCGACTCCAAGGAATATACAGGTGATGGGTATCTGGAAGTTTCTGTGGGTGGTGGTATCAACACCAATGCCGCTGGCGAGGACTTTGTAAAGAGCGAGGGAACCAGTGATTTTGGTTTCTACAACAGATATGACAACGATCCTTTTGCCGTGGTCCTTTCCCATGGAGTGGATCCAGAAGCCGCATGGGAACCTATTAACCTATCCGGCGCCATTGAAGGTGGTTATTCCTTTGATTTCAATAACGACAGATCAAGGTTGAGCTTCTTTGCGGCGGCCAGCTTTTCCAACGGATATGAAATTTGGGAAGGTCCTGCCCGGGACTTTACCAATGTATTGAAAGTAGATTTCCCAAACGTTAGGGAATTCGCTTATAAAACAACAACAACCGCATTGGGTAACATTACTTATCGCATCAATACAGAGAACAAGGTTAAGTTTAGTTCCTTGTTTGTGAACAGTGCTGCCGACCGTGTGGGGTATTATGGCGTGAACGGTCAAGGTACCAATCGTGATGCCATCCTGAATACCGATGAAGGTTTTTATATCATGAACGTACAGTTCAACCAAGACATGATCTTTGTAAACCAGTTGACAGGACAACATCTTTTTGATGAAAAACTTTCCTTTGATTGGGGAGTAGGTTTCAACAAAGTGTTTTCTGATGAACCGGATAGAAAAAGAATCACGTTGGAAAACTATCAGTTTGCCTTGGACAACGACAATGCAACCAATCCTGTTTTCTACACCAACATTCCTTTTGACAACCAAAGGTTCTTCCAGAGTATTGAGGATGATGAGTTGAACAGCTTCATGAACTTGGGCTACCAAGCTTCCGAAAAAGTGAAATTGAATTTCGGTTACAACGGAAGAAGAAAGGAACGTAGGTTCAACAGTATCCGATATGGCTATGATATTGTGGATAGGGACAACACCCCCATCACGGACTTGAACAATTTCGATGCTATTTTTGATGTAAACAACATCAATATCCCTGCAGGAGAAGGCCTTTGGAACACCATTGTCCTGAATCCCATCAGCAATGCAATCGGAAATACCAACCGTCCTGGTCTACCTGAAAACACGTACAAAGGAAATCTGAACGTTCACGCGGTGTACGCCACTGCCGAATTGGGTGTCACTGAAAAATTGAGCATCGTACCGGGAATCAGGTTGGAGTCTTTCAGCCAAAGAGTGGAGTATGATGTAATCAACATCAGTGCTACCGATCCAGGATTCAGGGAAGTATATGAAAACATCTTCCTTCCTAGTTTGAACGTGAAATATGCACTGAACGAGAATTCCAACCTAAGGGCCAGTTTCAGTAAAACTGCTTCTTTCCCGGAATTTAAGGAAGTAGCACCATTTGTGTATGAATCCGTAACCCAAAGAGTAGGTGGTAACCCTGACCTTTTGGGAGGTTTGAACGGTGATGGCGCCACGTATTCAGACATTTTCAATTATGATGTGAAGTACGAATGGTTCTTGGAACGAGGCGAGCTCATCTCCTTGGCTGCCTTTGCAAAAACCATTAAAGACCCAGTTAACCGAGTGGTTGCTGCCGATGCCACAGGTACCCAAAGATATTTCAGGACCGGTGAGCAAGCAGACATCTATGGTGTGGAATTGGAAGTACGAAAAAATTTGATGATGGATGCCGATGACAATGCCATTGTATCTGTTGGATTGAATGCTGCCTATACCCACACGGAACAAGATCTTAAGGATATCCCCGCTGGAACTGAAAACACCTTTGGTACTTCCTTTGACCGTGATTCCGATGAATTGGAAGGTGCTTCCCCGTTCATCATCAATGCAGATTTGAACTATAGCCCGGTATTTGGCAATTACAGACCAAAAGCCACGGTGGCCTTTTCCTATTTCTCTGACCGCATCTTCTCATTGGGTGCCGGTAGCTTGGGGAATATTGTGGAAAAAGCAGTTCCTACTTTGAACTTTGTTTGGCAAAACTCCTTCGGTGAGCATGTTGAAGCCAACCTTTCCGCAAAAAACATATTAAATCCAGACGTCTCCTTGGTAAGGGAAGGAACAGGAGTAGGGGATGTCATCATTAGAGAGTATAACCTTGGGGTTAACGTTGGGCTAACCCTTAAATATAAATTTTAATTCTTCTTAAACTTAGACAAATGAAAAACAAGTTTTTATTTTTAGGTATAGCCGCTGCTTTGTTCATTGCTTGTGAAAGCGACGATACCTCCGATATTGTTATCAACGATAACAGTGTTACGAACAATACCACCAACAACAGTACTGGCGGTGGTTCTGAAGAGGAAACCACAGTTAACCTTAGTGGTGTGTACACTTCAGATTTGACTTTGGATCCAGACATTGAATACATTGTTACTGGTCCTGTTCTTATTGCAAGTGGAGCAACTTTCACTGTACCTGCAGGTATGACCATTAAGGCTGAGCCTGTTGGTGTAAATGCTTACATTGCCATTCAGCAAGGTGCTAGAATCGTTGCTGATGGTACTGCCATCAACCCAATTGTATTCACTTCAAACGCTGCTGCTCCTAGTGCCGGCAACTGGGGTGGTTTGGTTCTTTGTGGTAGAGCTCCTATCAACTCCACGGCAGATGGTTCCACAGATACGGCCACTACCGAGGTGGGAGGTCTTTCTTACGGTGGTAACACTGCTGATGACGATTCCGGGATTGTTCGTTATGTTCGTATCGAATATGCCGGTGGTGCCATTGACGGTAACGCCGAGTTGAACAGCCTTTCCGTATACGCTGTTGGTACCGGTACCGTTATCGATTATGTGGAGGCTTATGAAGGCTCTGATGACGGATTTGAATTCTTTGGTGGAACTGTAAACGCCAACCACTTGGTAGTCGTGAACGCCGAGGATGATTCTATTGACTGGACAGAAGGTTTTGTTGGTTCCATTACCGATGCTTACGTTCAGCACGGAGCTAGCCACGACAAAGCTTTTGAATGTGATGGCTACAACACAGACTTTAGCAATGAAGGTGGTTATTTCTCCGCTCCTACCGTAACCAATGTAACAATAGTAGGCATCAATGATGGTACAAGTGAAGCAGTTAGACTTAGAGCTGGTACACAAGGTACTTTTAACAATATGGTATTCAATGATTTCGACGAAGCCTTTGATTTGGATGGTGATGCCGGAGACAACCCAACAGGTCAAGGAGTATTGGATGATTTATTGAACGTAATTGATGTAACCTTCAATAATGTGACTACCCCATTGAAGAACGATACAGGATTCACCTTTGACGAAACCGATATTTTCTCAGGTGTTGGCAATGGTACAGGTACCGATATTGCCACTTGGGGAGCTGGTTGGACAGTAGGTATCAACTAAGAAATATCCCATACTAAATAGTGAGCCCCCGATAGTTCGGGGGCTTCTTTTTTGCATTTCATCGAAAAGTAACCATCTATTCGTCAAACGGTTCCACATTCGCATTGCATTTTTTTTATATTTGTGGCACAGCGTTTGCAACCATTAACGTATGAAGCACTTTTACCTAGTCATCTTCTTTTTTGTCTGTGCTCTCGGATTTTCCCAGGAAAATGCCAAGGGCAGTGCAGATATTGACGGGTTTAAGCTCTATCCAAACCCCGTAACACAAGGCAAGGTCTACATTGAGACCACCTTAAATTCCCCCAAGAAAATATTAGTTTTTGACGTACTGGGAACCCAAGTGTTGCAGACCACCATTTTGGGCAAGGAACTCAACCTTTCCAGCTTGGACAAAGGGGTCTATATTCTACGAGTTTTTGAAAACAACAAGGTGGCCACCAGAAAGTTGATCATTAAATAGCCGTTTTTCTCCATTCCTACACCACAATTTTTCCGCATTTCCCAACACATCTGCCGCTTTCACAACAATTTGTGGCACTTCTTTAGCTGATAAAGTACTTTTACATTGCGCATATACCCCAAATCAGCATTTATGAAGAAACTCTACTTTGTTATACTTATGGCTATACCCATTTTTACGTACGGTCAAGAGTTGGTCAGTGTAAACACTGAGCCGATACAAGAACTTAAGGGTTTTAAAATGTACCCTAACCCAGCCTATGGTGATGAGGTGTATATTACTACCGAATCCAACGGGACCAAGGAAATCAAAATCTTTGATGTTTTTGGTGAAGTGGTCCTAACCGATAGAATTACCACCAACACCCTGGATATTTCAAGATTGGTTCCTGGAGTCTACGTTCTCCAGGTAACAGAACAAAAAAAGACCATGACCCGGAAACTGGTCGTCAAATAAAAAGAATTTCAGAGGCCCCTTTTCCAAGGGGCTTTTTTATTTTTGGGTACTTTTATTCCCGAATGGACCCAATGGACATCAATCGGATTTTCTCCATCAACAATTCAGATGAATTTGAGGCAGTGGCCTTGGATGTCTTTCAATTTCAGATTAGGCACAATCCTGTTTACCAAACGTTTTGCACCTATTTGGGTAAATCCGAAGAAACGGTTCATCAGCTTCGGGACATTCCCTTTTTGCCCATTGAATTTTTCAAATCGCACCAAGTAATAACAAGTCAGGAACCACCAGAAATCATCTTTGAAAGCAGTGGCACCACACAAACACAGATCAGTAAACACATTGTGACCGACCTCAGCCTTTATGAAGAAAGCTTTTCCAGAGGGTTCACCCAATTTTATGGTCCTATTGAGGACTATTGCATTCTGGCACTTTTACCTGCCTATCTGGAACGGAAAGGTTCCTCTTTGGTCTATATGGTGAACGACCTTATAACCAAATCCCAACACCCCAGCAGTGGGTTTTATCTCCATAACCTTGAAGAACTCCACCATAACCTAATGGAACTGCAAAAAAGCGGGACCAAAACCCTGTTGATCGGGGTTTCCTTCGCCCTGTTGGACCTGACCGAACAATTTCCCATGAAACTGGAGGACACCATCATCATGGAAACTGGGGGAATGAAAGGCCGCCGTAAGGAATTGATTCGGGAGGAACTGCATGGAATCCTCAAAAAGGCTTTCGGCGTGACAACCATCCATTCCGAATATGGGATGACCGAGCTCTTGTCTCAAGCGTATTCTAAAGGACATGGCATCTTCCAAACACCCCCCTGGATGAAAATCTTGGCACGAGACACCGAAGATCCCCTTAACTTTCAACCTGAAGGAAAAACGGGAGGAATCAACGTTATTGACCTGGCCAATCTCTATTCATGCTCCTTCATTGCCACGCAAGATTTGGGCAAAACCCATGCTGATGGGTCTTTTGAAGTGCTCGGCCGTTTTGATAGTTCGGATATTAGAGGATGTAATTTGATGGTGCTTTGAGGAATACCGAATTTTAAGCGTTATATTTAGTTTACATAAAATCCAACCTACAAATGACCAAATATTACGGATGCCTTGTTGCCTTCTTTTCGATTCTCTTTCACACTTACTCCCAAAAAATTGAAAAACGACCAGCTCCCAATTGGGTGACTCCGATCCAAATCGAGAAAGACATCCACAAATCCGAAAATGGTGCCTTTAAATACCTTTTGCTGGATTTTCAAGATAATATCGGGACCGAGGAAACATACGGACATTTTGCCATCCAAGTTTTGAACAGTGAAGGAATCCAGGAGTTCTCAGACATCAGTGTATCCTTTGATCCCTCCTTCCAGTCCCTAACTTTTAACTCCATCAATTTGATAAGGGATGGACAAGAAATCAACAAACTTCCAGAAAGCAAAATCAGTACCTTCCAAAGGGAAACGAACCTGGAACGTTCCTTATATGATGGGTCCATTACTGCGGTGATCAACCTAACGGATGTACGAAAAGGGGATATTATCGACTATTCCTATACTAGAAAAGGCTTTAACCCTATCAACAAGGGAAATTTTTCTTCGGTCTTATACCTACAATACACTTCCCCGGTAGATCGAATTTATAACAGAGTCATATTCCCGAAAAATATCACTTTACGCTATAAATTGTTGAACAATGCCGTTGCACCTTCCAAAAAAGAATCGTCAACTGATACGGAATATATCTGGGACGTGGATGGAACGGATTATTTTCAATATGACATCAACGTTCCCTATTGGGCGAATTATCAAAAAAGGGTGTCCCTATCCACTTTCAAGGATTGGGCAGATCTCACAAATTTGATACAACCACTATATAATCTTGGTTCCGAAAAATTGACAGGTCCATGGAAAAAGGGTGCGGTCAAGGAAGAGACCATTTTAGAGCTCATACGATTTGTACAGGACGATGTGAGGTATCTTGGCTTTGAATCTGGAATTGGGGCCTACAAGCCACATCGTCCCTCCAAGGTACTGCAGCAACGTTATGGTGATTGCAAGGACAAATCACTCCTACTGGTAAACTTGTTGCAGAATGCAGGGATTACTTCGTACCCTTTCTTGGTGAACACGGAGTCCGGTGAATCTTTGGGCGACCTACTTCCAGGACTTAACCTATTCAATCACTGCATTGTTTACTTTGAGCACGATAACAAATCGTTCTATGTAGACCCCACAATGACCAACCAAGGAGGGGACCTTGACAACTTGACCTTGCCCCAATATGGCGAAGGTCTTCTATTGAAACCCAAAAGCAATAAACTTGCAAGAATACCCCAAAACCAAATGGTTCCCCAGGTGAGGGTAGAAGAAACCATAACTACCGATTCCATTGGGGGAAAGGCCCTGTTTTTGGTGAAAACCACATATACCGGCAGTAAGGCCGACTACATGCGGGACTATTTCAAATCGAATACCCAAGAAAACATCAACAACGATTTTGTAAACTTTTACAGTAGTATTTACCCAAGTATTGAATCCTCACAACCCATAGTATTTTCAGACAACTATCGAAAAAATCAAAATGAGGTTGTGGTTGAGGAATACTATACCATTCCAGATTTTTGGACAAAGGATGGGGATGCGGGTGGTTTTATCTGTGAAACACAACCCCTAGTGCTTCAAAATCTTATAAACTATACAAATTCCCCCCAAAGGACCATGCCCTACTATTTGGGTGAACCCTATAAATTTGAACAGCAAACCTCGATTGCCCTTCCAGATTATTGGAACATCTCGGATAATGAGTTTTCCATTGAAAAAGAAAGCTATAGCTACACCAATCAAATACGGACCGTCGGTAAAACTGTTGTGGTTAAACACAACTATGATCTAAAAAAGAATTTGATAGATGCATCCAACGTTGATGTTTTTTTAAAGGACCATGAAAAAATCAACGATCAGATTGTATATCAATTATCACATTCGGGAGAAACTTCCACAGATGGATCAGGGCTAAGCACAATATCCATTATCACTTCGCTGGTCCTATTGGCAATTTTTGTTTTTGGCGCCAAAAAAATCTATGAGGAATACAATCCCAAGCCCGAATCCGATCAAGATATGAACATTGGTGGGTGGCTTGTCCTACCTGGGATTGGTTTGGTCCTGTCCCCTTTTATGCTCCTTGTGCAGCTTGGTACACAAGGTTATTTTGAAATGGGCGTTTGGTCTCTTTTTAAAAATGCAGGATATGAGAATGCCAATTTATTGTCATTGCTTATCGGTTTTGAACTAACCATAAACCTTGCCTTGCTAGTGTATGCGGTATTGTTGATCATCCTCTATTTTAAAAAGCGAACAAGTCTTCCGAAATTGATTATTATCCTCTATGCTGCAAGTTTAATTTTTCCAATTTTGGACCTTATCCTTTACAATGCATTGTTTCCACAAGAACTGATGGATGCTTCGGATGACCAAGAATCCTATACCCAAATTAGCAGAGGTTTTATTAGCGCAGCTATTTGGATTCCATATTTTCTGGTATCGAAAAGGGTAAAAAATACATTTACAAAGGTGTATCCAAAAAAAGAAAAAGAAGAAGCACTACAGGAATAAAAAAGGGCTTCTTTTAAAGATGACTTTGTCCTCTATTCCACCACTAACACAAAGTAATTTTTTTTGCCCCGCTGAAGCAATACAAATTTGTTGTTTATCAAATCCGCTTCGGTGATAAGGTAGTCTTCCTGTACCTTTTCCTTGTTCACAGAAATGGAGTTCTGCTTCAATTCTCGTCTAGCCTCACCATTGGACCCCAAAAAATTGGTCTTGGCCGCCAAGGCGCCGATCATGTCCAGACCAGGGGAAAGTTCCTCTCTTGACACTTGTGCTTGCGGCACTCCCTCAAAAACATCCAAAAACGTTTTCTCGTTCAACCCTTTCAAATCTTCCGAAGTGGATTTTCCAAACAAAATATCACTAGCCTTTATGGCATTGTCCAAATCTTCCTTGGAATGTACCATAACCGTAATTTCTTCGGCCAGTTTCTTTTGAAGTGCTCTCAAATGTGGGGCCTCATTATGTGCCGACACTAAATCTTCTATTTCCTTTTGGCTCAAGAAGGTGAATATCTTGATATACTTCTCGGCGTCCTCATCCGAAGTGTTCAACCAATATTGGTAGAATTTGTAGGGCGATGTGCGTTCCGCATCCAACCACACATTGCCACCCTCTGTTTTACCAAACTTGGTGCCATCCGCTTTGGTGATCAATGGGCAGGTAAGGGCAAATCCCTTGCCGCCACCTATTCTTCGGATAAGTTCGGTCCCTGTGGTAATGTTCCCCCACTGATCGCTACCTCCCATTTGGAGGGTACAACCATGGTTTTGGTATAGGTAAAGAAAATCATACCCCTGCACCAACTGATAGGTAAACTCGGTAAACGACATTCCCTCCTTGGCATCGGAAGAAAGACGCTTTCTTACGGAATCCTTGGCCATCATGTAATTGACCGTGATATGCTTTCCAACATCCCGAATGAATTCAAGAAACGAAAAATTCTTCATCCAATCGTAGTTGTTCACCAACACCGCTGCATTGGGCTCACTACTCTCAAAATCCAAAAATCGGCTCAATTGTGCCTTAAGGGCCTCCTGGTTGTGCCTCAACGTCTTTTCGTCCAACAGATTCCGCTCAGCAGATTTTCCTGATGGATCCCCGATCATTCCAGTGGCCCCTCCCACCAAGGCAAAAGGTTTATGGCCCGCCAACTGAAAATGCTTCAACATCATCACACCTACCAAATGACCAATGTGCAAGGAATCTGCCGTTGGATCAATACCCACATAAGCGGCACGCATGCCTTCCATAAGATGTTCCTCGGCCCCGGGCATCACATCGTGTATCATTCCCCTCCATTGCAGTTCTTGAACAAAATTCTTCGTCATGATCGTATTTTAGGATTGGCTGCAAATATAAAATGAAGTTGGCACTTCGCTCAATAAATCCGATACAAATAGGTACTTTTACAGCATGATTTTGGTCACAGGAGGCACTGGCTTGATAGGTTCGCACTTACTTTTCCGATTGGTAAGCAGTGGATTGCAGGTACGGGCCAATTATAGAACCGAGGAGTCCTTGGAAAAAGTTGCCAAAGTCTTCAGTTATTATTCCGACAATCCTAAACCCCTACTTGACAAAATTGAATGGGTGAAGGCAGATATTACCGATGTGGCCAATCTGCAAGGCCTTTTTATCGGGATTGAAAAAGTATACCACTGTGCCGCCTTAATTTCCTTTGAACCAAAAGATTACAAGATCCTTGAAAAAACCAATGTAGGAGGCACAACCAATGTGGTGAACCTTTGCTTGAAATACGGTATCAAAAAACTGTGTCATGTGAGTTCCATTGCAGCCATTGGTCCAAGCAAAAAAGACAGCTTGGCAACCGAGGAAAATGAATGGAACGAAACCAAAGCTTCGGTCTATGGTCTGGCCAAATACCATTCGGAATTGGAAGTCTGGCGAGGTTCCCAAGAAGGAATGTCCATTGTGATCGTAAATCCAGGTGTGGTTTTGGGGCCTGGTTTTTGGAAATCCGGTAGTGGCACCTTTTTTACGTATGTGGCCAAGGAAAAGAAACACCTCATCCCTGGTGGAACCGGTTTTGTTACCGTGAACGATGTGGTAAATGCCATGACCCAATTGATGGAATCCGATATACAATCGGAACGGTTTATCCTAGTGAACCAAAATTGGACCTATGAAAAACTTTTTCAGGAAATCGCCTCAAGATTCGGTGTGGAACCTCCCAGCAAAAAACTGACCCCCAACTTGTTGGAAATCTTTTGGCGCTTGGATTGGTTCCGCAGCCATGTGCTTGGAAAAAGGAGAAAATTGTCTAAAGCCATGGCCAGAAGCCTATTGCACCAAGAAACATACAGTAACGAAAAAATAAAGGAGATGGTCAGTTTTACATTTGAGGATATGTCCCAAACCATCGATTTTTGTTGTAGTGCCTTTAAGGCTCGATAGGCTTTGGTTCCTCATCCGAAAGAATCCCTTTGATTGAATCACTCTTGGCCAAATTCGCCTTTCTAATACTATCGCTCCTTCGTTTGGAACGTTCTTCCAAATCTTTTTTAGCCACTTTTAATTTTGCATCCACCGTTTCATAAATGGACTGGTATTCCAAAGGATTGGAGGCATAGTAAAGGTCACTTTGCGCGAACTGGGTACTATCAATAGCATATTTTCTATACAGAAAATCCATGATATTGATGCCCGTGTCTTCAAATTTGTTCTTTGCCGCTGATTTGGAGGCGTTCAAAATTGCCAAATCAAGCAGAATCGAGGTCATTTTATCCTTGGGTATTAAATTGTCAGGTTCCTCCACCACCTTTTCGGCACAGGAAACAAGCATAAAGAATCCCAAAAAATAGAGGACAACCTTTTTCATCACCTATCTATTAAACGTAAGCCTTTTGGCATTTTTCCCTACTGCAAACTCTCCATTATCATAGGCCAAATATCCGTTCACAAAGGTACGTATCACTTTGGAGCCAAAGGTAACACCTTCAAAGGGCGACCACCCACATTTATACAAAATATTGGCTTTTTTAACCTCACTTTGGGAATTGCGGTTTACCTGGACCAAATCGGCATAATACCCCTCACGTATGAATCCCCTTCTGTCAATATCAAAAAGCCTTGCCGGATTGTGGCACATCTTTTCCACCATTTTTTCCAAGGAGATAATACCTTCGGATTCTTTCTGTAACATTGCCAAAAGGGCATGTTGCACCAATGGGCCACCAGAGGGTGCACTTGTGTAGGGATTGTCCTTTTCTTCCAAGGTATGAGGGGCATGGTCAGTCGCCACTACATCAATACGGTCATCCAAGAGGGCTTTCCACAACTGGTCCCTATCCTCCTTGGTCTTAACCGCCGGATTCCATTTGATCAATGTTCCCTTTTCGGCATAATCTTCATCCGAGAACCAAAGGTGATGAATACAGACCTCTGCCGTTATTTTCTTTTCTTCCAGTGGAATGGTATTGGTGAACAAATCTGTTTCAATACCTGTGGAGACATGAAACACGTGCAATCTCGCACCCGTTCTTTTCGCCAGGGCTATGGCTTTTGATGATGATAAATAGCAAGCCTCAGCACTTCGTATAACGGGGTGGAGCCCTATAGGAATATCATCCCCGTACATCTCTTTGTATTTAGCCAAATTGGCCCTGATGGTGCCTTCATCCTCACAATGGGCAGAAATAACCATTTCCGTGTTGCTGAATATTTTTTCCAGAACTTCCTCGTTGTCCACCAGCATATTTCCCGTAGAAGATCCAAGGAACAGCTTTACCCCAGAGCAAGCATTCTTGTCCAGACGCTTTAATTCTTCCAGATTGTCATTGGTCCCCCCAAACAAAAAGGAATAGTTGGCGAAAGAATCCTTGGCCGCAATGGCCATTTTTTCCTCTAACTTTTCGATAGTGGTGGTTTGTGGATTGGTATTGGGCTGTTCCATGTAGGTAGTGATTCCCCCGGCAATGGCCGCCCTACTTTCCGTAGCAATGTTGCCCTTGTGGGTAAGACCGGGTTCCCTAAAATGTACTTGATCGTCAATGATTCCCGGCAGCAACAGATCTCCGTTCAAGTCGATTACCTGGGCATTGACATTTGTGATGTCCTTATCTATGCGGGCGATAAAATCCCCCTCCAATAATACATCCGTCTCAAAAATGCTGTTCTCATTGACAACCTTGGCATTCTTCAACAGTATTTTTGACATGGCTAAAAGTTCTTTTTAAAAAATATACTTCTGAATTTCATGGCAATGACCCCAAAAATGGCCTCGCGGATGATGGCGGAGTTCATTTTGGATTTGCCATTGATCCTGTCGGTGAAAATAATGGATACTTCCTCTATCTTGAATTTTTTCAGATAGGCTCGATATTTCATTTCAATCTGGAAAGCATACCCAATGAACCGGACGTTGTCCAAGTTGATGGTCTCCAATACCTTTCTTCTGTAGCAGACAAAACCTGCCGTGGGATCGTGTACCCTCATCCCGGTAATAAATTTTACATAGAATGAAGCTCCATACGATAACAGGATTCGTGCCAACGGCCAGTTCACCACATTGACCCCCTTTTTATAACGTGATCCAACAGCTACGTCCGCCCCATTTAAACAAGCCCTATGTAAGCGCGAAAGATCGGCCGGACGGTGCGAAAAGTCGGCATCCATCTCAAATATGTACTCGTAACCTTCACGAAGGGCCCATTTGAACCCATGGATATACGCAGTTCCCAAACCGGATTTTTCCTTACGTACTTCCAAGAAAAGTCGATCGGGAAATTCCTGCTGCAAATCCCTGACACATTGAGCTGTACCATCAGGGGAATTATCGTCCACCACAAGAACATGAAAATCTTTCTTGAGGTCGAAAACTGCCCTAACAATGGCCTCAATGTTTTCAATTTCATTGAAGGTAGGTATAATGACCAAGCCGTCTGCCATTCACAATGGATTAGATTGTCAAAAATACGGTTTTCTGGGCAGCCTATGCAAGTGGATATTTTTGTGGATATCGTGACTTGGTCAATATTTGTAACTTTGCGGCGATTAAACCCCATTTGATGGCTCAAAAGTTTCCCAGACTTTTTCTGGTCTTGTTAGCAGTACTCTTTGTCCTTAACCTGATACAGGCCTCGTTTACTGAGTTGATCTATGACGAAGCCTATTATTGGTACTATGCCCAAAACATGGCCTGGGGGTACTTTGACCACCCCCCCATGGTCGCCTTTATGATCAAATTGGGCAGTTTCTTCTTTAATGGGGAATTGGGAGTTCGTTTTATGAGCTGTGTGCTTTCCGTTGGAACGTACCTCATACTATGGCTATTGATAAACAATCCAAAGAAAAAAGAGTACGTGATTCACTTTTTCTTGTTGGTGTTCTCCTTTACTTTGATGAACGCCTATGGCTTTTTAACACTTCCCGATACGCCCTTATTATTTTTTACCGCCCTGTTCCTATGGCTTTACAAACAGTTTTTGAATGATCCATCCACCAAAATTTCCATTTTATTGGGGATTGTGATGGCGGCATTGATGTACAGTAAATACCATGCTGTTCTGGTAATCCTATTTGTGTTTCTATCAAACTACAGGCTTGTTTTTGATAAAAAGGCATGGCTGGCGGTAATCGTTGCGCTGATCTGTTATACCCCTCATTTTATTTGGCTCTACCAAAACGATTTCATTTCCATCACCTTTCACCTATCGGAACGGCCTAACCAAGCATATAAGTTTGACAGTTTTACCCTTGGCTTCTTTTTGAACCAAATCGTCATAATTGGATTGTTGTTTTTTTGGACGTACAGATCACTCTTCAAATTCAAGATAACCGACAGGTTTTCAAAGGCATTGGCCTACCTTGTCTGTGGAATACTGGTTTTCTTTTTCATATCCAGTTTTAACAGAAGGGTACAGGCCCAGTGGACCATTGTCATCTCCATTCCCTTGGCCATTATGGCGTTTAACCATCTATTGGAGAATGCCAAAAGCAGGAAATGGATGTACCGCATTGGATTTGTCAGTTTGGCACTTTTGCTATATGCCCGTGCGTGGATGGTCTATCAGCCCCTGTTTCCCTTGTATTATGAAACCCATGGTAACAAACAGTGGGTAAAGGAGCTACAAGAAAAAGCGGGTGATCTTCCCATCGTTTTTGAGAATTCATACCGTAGAGCACCCATGTATGAGTTTTATTCAGGCATCCCTGCCATATCATTGAACAACTACATGTATCGAAAAAATCAATATTCCATTGATGGTTCCGAAGAACGGGTACGGGATAAAAAGATATTGTACGTTACCCCCTATAGGGAAGGCGGGGATATCACTTATACCACATTGGATGGTTCTGTCTTCCATGGCTTTTTTATGGATAATTTTCAGTCGTACCGAAGGTTACAGTGTATTGTGGAAAGACCGGAAACGGGAACCATACATCAATTAAAGGTCGTAAATCCATATCCATTTGACATTCCTTTGCAACAATTGAAATACACGATCTCCTACTCCAATGCCTATAAACAAGTAAAACAGATGCTTCCTTTAAAGGTGAAAGGGGATGGTATACGTGGTTCGCTATTAAAATCCCAGGACACGGTGCACTTCAATTTTGAACTTCCTTTGCCAACCATGGAAAATCCTGTGTATTTTAGGATTGGAATCTCTGAGAATGGATTACTCCCCGGATTGAATGGGAAACCCATCAAAATTGTAGAATGAACCCAATAGCAAAAACGATTCACTCCTTGGATTGGATGACCCTGGTACTCTTCCTGAGTTTGGTCGTTCTGGCCCTTGGCAAATACCTCTCCCATGCCAAATTCGTGAATTTCATGATACTGCCCTTTAACGACAAATACGTATTGCTCTACAACAAAAAAGGCCAGTTGGTGAACTGGTTCCATTTCCTATTGACATTTTTTCAATTGGTGAACCTTTCTCTTTTTGTTTACCTGTCCATGCAAACTTTTGACATGGTCCAGTTTGATAATCCCTGGTTATCTTTCTTAATGGTGATAGGATCCATCGCATTGTTCGAATTGTTAAAATTGGCACTGCAATCCTTCACCGGATTCGTTTTCAACATGCAAGATTTGATAGCTGGGCTCATCTTTAGCAAAACCTCCTATCTCAACTACAGCAGTTTGGTAATCTTTTTGGCCAACGTACTTTTGACTTATGTGCTAACAGGCTCAAAATCGACAATTTACATCACCATTGTATTAATTATCCTCATAAATGGCATTGGTGTGGTCAAGCTGTTGAAGAACTATCAAAAAGCACTGTTTCCGTATTTTGTGTATTTTATTTTGTACCTTTGCGCACTCGAAATTGCGCCCTTGGTGTTAATTGGAAGCTATCTAAAAGGTTGAAAAGCTTATGAAAGTAAAAACAATTTTGGTTTCCCAACCAGAACCCAAAGTCGAAAATTCCCCCTACTCCAGATTGATAGAGAAAGAAAAGATTAAAGTGGATTTCAGGCCCTTTATTCATGTGGAGGGGGTTGAGGCCAAAAACGTGAGGCAGCAAAAAATCGATTTGAACAATTTTACGGCAATCATCCTGACCAGCAGAAATTCTGTGGATCACTTTTTTAGGATTGCCGAGGAGATGCGCTTTAAGGTTCCGGACACCATGAAGTATTTTTGTCAATCTGAGGCCGTGGCCTACTACCTGCAGAAATACGTGGTGTACAGGAAACGTAAGATCTATGTAGGAAAGAGGACGTTCAATGAACTGATTCCGTTGATCAAAAAGTATAAGGATGAAAAATTCCTACTACCTTCTTCGGACCAGTTGAAACCGTCCGTTCCCGATGCTTTGAACGAGCTTGGCGTGGATTGGAAACGTGGTATTTTCTACAAAACGGTCATCAGTGACCTGTCTGACCTTAGGGATGTGTACTATGACATTCTGGTATTCTTTAGCCCTTCTGGCATCGAATCTTTATTGAAGAATTTTCCCGATTTTGAACAGAACAATACGCGAATTGCCGTTTTTGGCAACAGTACTGTCAACGCAGCTACCGAAGCGGGACTACGAATCGATATTCAGGCGCCAACCCCGGAGACACCCTCCATGACCATGGCCCTGCAGAAGTACATTACCAGTGTGAACAAGTAAAAAATTTATCGGTAAAAAAATCAACGCCCGACCAATGGTCGGGCGTTTTCTTTTAAAAGGCATAACGTTGTGGGCCTCCTCTCCGGATCTCCTCACTGGCATAAGCCTCAAACTTCTTGAAATTTTCCCTAAACGCATTGGTCAATTTAAAGGCTGTTTTGTAATAGGCCTCATCATTGTTCCATGTGGCACGAGGGCTCAATACCTCTTTGGGCACTCCAGGGCATTCCCTGGGCTGAGCCACTCCAAACACGGAATGGATATGGTACTTTTCATAGC
>JAGQZL010000090.1:0-8387 GCA_020434915.1 Allomuricauda sp.
CCTGACGGGCTCGCTCCCGGAGTTCATTGATGATGCGTTCGCTGCCCACCCAACCTCGCCACAGCGTCCTGGCAATCGCCCTGGGGTCTGCGTTGATGGTGTTGCTTTCGCCGGTCGGGTTGCGCGCGGCGACCATCACCGCCAACGGCGAGCTCGCTGGTCAATGCAGCATTGGCGATGCGATCCGTGCAGCTAACAGCAATTCGACCGTAGGGAACTGTAGTTACCTCGGCAGCCCCAGCAGCTCTGATCGTGTGCTGCTGACCTACGACCCTGTTCTCAGCCAAGAACTGGTGATCACCAGCAACTTGGAGCTAAGTAGTTCTTCGGCAACCCAGACTATCAGCGGCAATGGTGTGACCCGCATTCTCCGCATAGGCGACAATGCCAGTTCGCCGACCGTACTGATAAGTAGTCTACATCTGCAAAGCGGCAATGCGACTGGTGCAGATGGTGGCAACGGCGCGGGCGCGGGCGCGGGCTTGGGCGGCGCCCTGTTCATCTACAGCGGCGACGTCACCATCGACGGCGTCGAATTCACCAGCAACCAGGCCCGCGGCGGAGATGGCCTGCCGATCAGCGCCAGCGTCAACAACGGCGGCGGCGGCGGCGGCGGCATGGGCGGCGGCGGCGGCGCTTCCGGTGGCTGGTAATTTCCCTAAAAAGCAACCATTTAGCACCTGACACGTCTTCCTAAAAATGAACCTTTGCCATGAAAAAAATCAGTCTGTTCTTTATTGCCATGTTATTTGCAGCATGCTTTAATTCTGATGATGATACAATTGACTGCTCCACCGTCCTATGTGCTGCTGCTTTCAACACACTTGACATTTATTTGTATAATAGCGACGGAAGTGAAAATCTTTTGGACAATGGGACCATTTCAGGCAGTTCTATCGTAATCACCGACGAATCCAATACCACAGTGGAACATTCCATTGAAGGACCGACCAATTTGGGCAACTATATTTCCATCCCAGTGGCAACGGACCGTTATGGCCAAAAATCATTTGCCGTAAATTTTGAGGGAGGAAATCCATTTACACTCAGTTTCACAACTTCGCTAACTGATGATTTTGAATGCTGCGGACCCTATACAGCCTTGGATAACATTACTATCAGCGATTATGAACTGAAACCAACGGTTTCCGAATTTCTTCCCCTTAATCTGACCATTTACATCGACTAGGAAAAGTTGTTCTAGAATCTCATAAACCTAGGTCCTCCCCTTTTATTGGGGCCACCGTTCCCCCCAAAGGAATCAAACTTGATGGTTAAACTCCCCATGAAGTAGCGTTTGAGCACCGTTCCTTGAAAATCTTGGATAAAATCCTGCCCGGTGGTCCTTCGGGTGTTGATGTTCTGGTTGAGCAGGTCATACGCCAAAACCTTTAGGGTAGCCTTCTTTTTGAACATCTGCAATCCCAAACTCATGTTCCAGAAAATGGCATCCTTGTCAAACCCCGCGCCTAGGTTTCCGTTGTAGCTATAGGTGATGTCATTTCCCCAAACCACATTTTCGGGCCAAAAACTGGTCAATTTTAAAGATACGTTATGGGTGATGAAATTGATATCATCCACATTGTCCAGGTTGTACTTGGTGGAATTCACTCCTAATCTGTACTCCGGCTCAAACTCAAATTTTTCCTTGAAATTAAAAAGCAACCCGATTCTCGGATTCACATTAAAACTTTGCGCCTCCAACCTACTGCCATTGGTGAACCCAATCTGCTTGCTAAAATTCGCAAAGGGGTTAATGGTAAATTTTAAGGTATACAGACTATCCTTTTTAATCTGTTTTGAATAACTGATACCCGCCCATCCATTGTAATTGCCTTTTACATTTTGATAGGTGGTGGTCCTAATAAAATTGGCATCGGTCGTGGTATTGGATACTATTTTATCCTCTTCCATGTTAATACCGGAATACATGAAGATGCCTGTTCGATCCTTCCAATTGTAATCATTGTAATTTAAATAGATGCTGTGGTTGATCTCGGGGTCCAGATTCGGGTTACCCACAATCACATTGAGAGGGTTGCTTACATTGGGAACGGGTTGCAATTGGGTTACCGAGGGTACATTTAAATTGGAATTGTAATGGGCGCTCAGCCTTTTGCTGTTTCCAATGGTATAATTGGCGTAGGAATTGAACAAAAGCTTGTTATAGTCCTTCGCCAACGAAGTGGATTGGATAAAATCCTGATTGTCCAGATTTATTTGTTCCAATCGTGCCCTAAAGTTGAACCTGAACTTTTTGCCATTGGACCCCACCCCAACTTCCGGGATATGTTTGTTCACCTTAAAGTCAAAGTCTGAGCTTAAGGATGAATTGTAGACGTAATCCCCCGTAACCTCATCAAAGTCTGAAACGGAACGTTCATTGTTCTGTTTGTTGTTGTTATAGCTATACCTTGCATCCAAATAATAGTCCTTGTTCAACTTATATCGGTAAGAAGCCCCTAATTCATAGGAGTTATTGGCATTGTCCACCAAGGTTTGCTGGTCCTGCAATTGCTCACTGGGATTGTCCCCGAAAATGCTCCTTTGCGAGTTTAAGAGGGATTCCGAATCGTTGACCCGGTTATTGTTTTCAAAATAGACCCTTACGTAGCCGCCCAGCGTATCCAATTTTTTCATGACCTCCAACCGGTTCCTAAAGTTGCGCTGAAAACCATCGGAAGTCTGAAAACTTGCACTGCTGTTGATGAGATTCCCATCTTCATCCGTTGAAACGGTGTTTTCAGTGTTGGTGGAATTGGTCGTATTCACACTCAGACTGGGTTGTATGGTGATCCGAGTGGTCTTGTCCACATCAAACTCCAAATTGGCGGAGCCTTGGTTGGAATTGGTGGTCCCAACAAAACTGGTTTCCGTATCGGTAAAATAACTACCATCCGGCAATATGTTCTCCCTAGCGATTTTTTCATCATTGTAGGAATCGCTATAGGCATAAAAGTAATTCCCATCAATCTTGTATTTTCCCTTCTCCTGGTCTGCAAAACTTCCGCCCAAAGTGGAAGAAGTAGTGATTCCCTGGCCAAATCCAAAGGATAGGTCCCCGATGGCAAAGCCACCACCCCGGTTGAAACTGAAACCACCTCCGCGCGCATTTCCTACCATTTCATAGATTTCGTCAAAGGAAAACCCAGGATTGTTGATGTTGTTGGAACTTCCCAACACACTTATTCGTTTGGTGTCGTTGAAATAATTGATCAACCCGTTGGCTTGGTATCTATCATCCGTACCATAGCCCCCGGACAAGCGGCCCATATAGCCCTTGTTCTTGTCTTCCTTGAGGGTTAGGTTGATAGTCTTGGTCTCCCCGTCTCCCTCATCCCCAACAAATTCTTGTTCCTTGGTCTTCGTATTGGTGATTTGGATTTTACTGATTACATCCTTGGAAAGGGTTTTGGTGGCCACTTTGGGGTCGGTACTGAAAAATACCTGTCCGTTCACCAAGACTTGGTTCACTTCCTTCCCATTCACGGTAATTTTTCCATCACTGTCCACCTCCACACCAGGAAGTTTTTTCAGAACGTCCTCCACGGTGGCATCTGGACGCACTTTGAACGAGTCCGCATTGAATTCCAGCGTATCTTTTTTAATGGTGATCGGCACCCGTTCCCCAACCACATCAATACCGGCCAATTGCTGTACGCGCTCTTCAAGCTCAATGGTTTTAAGCTCTATCGAAGGTTGTAGTTCAATTTCCTGGGATTTCGACTGGTATCCGTTGGAAGAAAAAGCCACCCGTACCTTTTTATAGGCCGTTTTTCCTTCCAAGACAAATGCTCCTTCGGCATTGGTAATGGTATAGGTAATGAGTGTACTATCCTTTAAAGTTTCGGCATAAACCGTGGCCGCTTCAATGGGGTTGCCGGTTGCGGCATCCACAATTTTCCCCTTGACCAAAAAATCACTTTGGGCAAAACTTGAGGTCAACGAAAAAAAGAGAGCGATGAATACGAGGTTAGTGTAAAATCTTTTCAAATGGTGGTTAGTTTTTGGATTGATTTGATTTCACCACCAAAATATTATTTTGATATTCCGCACCCATTCCTTTTAACGAAACTTTCAGAAAAAATTCATCAAAAGAGCGATTTTGCCTAAAAAACCATAATATTTTCACAAAACAACATCCTTTTATTGAACATCATTCGTACATCAAAAACAACTATCCGTCAATTGACATCGCCCCCCTTATCAAATTTGGCTATCTTGGTTCTGGCAAAATCAATGGTTTAATCAATACCCTTTTTGGCATGTTTCGGACGTTAAAATTTCTTCTCATTTTTTCTTTGGTTTTTGTTTCCTCCTGTAAAAAAAAGGAAGCCTCTGTTGAAACCGACAACCTTTTCAAGTTCAAGGATTACATCAGTTACCACACCCATGGCAACCAGAGTATTTCCTCACCTATTGCCATTGCTCTTGCCCAGCCTTTGGAACAATATGAGCTTACCCAGGAACTCCCCAAGGAGTATCTGAAGATCAGTCCCCAAATTGATGGAAAACTGACCATTTCCAATGGAAGGGAAATCGTGTTCCAGCCCTCAGAATATCTTAAACCCAATACCGAATACGCGGTTACGCTGGCCCTGAACAAACTTTTTGAGGGAATTAAAGGCGATTTCAAAAAATACACTTTCAGTTTTAAGACCATTGCCCCCAATTTCAAGATCAATCTGGGTAATCTTCAATCCTACAGCAAGGATTGGCAATATTTGACCGGAACCTTGGACGCCTCGGACATCTTGGATGGCACCAAGATAGCCTCCATCCTTTCCGTGAAACAGGGAGATAAAAGCGTTCCTGTTAAATGGGATCAAACGGACCAAAATGCGCAATACTTTAGTTTTAAGATCGATAGCATATCCAGAAAAACCGATGATAGCCAGCTTACCATCAAATGGTCAGGGAAAGCACTGAATGTAGATAATGAAGGATCGGAAAGTTATACGATTCCCGGACAGAACAAATTTGTGGTGATGGACGCCAAGTCCTCATCATCACCCAATGCCTCCCTTACCTTGAATTTTTCGGAACCCCTTCAACAAAACCAAAACCTAAATGGTCTGGTAACGATTGAAAATGCGGAAAGCCTTCGGTATGAAATTGACGGGAACGTACTCAAGGTCTATCCTTCCAACCGTATTTTGGGCGAAGTAAGAGTAAAAGTATTTGAAGGCATCAAAAGCGCTTACGGATTCACCTTAAAAAATACATTTTCGGAATTGGTTTCCTTCGAGCAGTTGAAACCTGCCGTCAGGCTTATTTCCAAGGGGACCATTCTGCCCAATGCAGCATCGACCCCCATCTATTTTGAGACGGTGAACCTTTCAGCCGTGGAAGTGCGGGTCATCCAGGTATTTGAAAACAACATGCTGCAATACCTTCAGAACAACAACCTCACCGAAAGCTACAATCCAGATTTGCGCCCCGTGGGAAGAAGGGTTGCCTACAAGGTGCTGCCTTTGTCTGAAAATAACGAGGAGAACACCAGCTATTGGAAAGCCCATGCCTTGGACCTTTCCGATTTAATCAAAATCCATCCCGGCTCCCTGTATCGGGTCGAGTTCAGCTTTAAAAAAGAGCACACCACCTATGATTGTGGCGGTACCACCTCCGATGAAGAAACGACAACGGATTACGTACAAAATTCCATGGACGAAAGTCTTGAAGAAAAGTACTGGGACAACGAAATCTATTACTGGCGTGATTATGATTACAACTGGGAAGAACGTGACAACCCTTGCCACAATGCCTATTACAATTATGATAGGATTGCATCCACCAATTTGTTGGGAAGCGACCTTGGTTTGATCGTTAAAAAGGGAAACAACCGATCCTTCCACTTTGCCGCCACCAATCTTCTGACCACAAAACCCGAGGCCAACACCACGATTAAACTGTACAACTACCAACAGCAACCCATGGGTGAGGTTACAACAGACGCTTCCGGTTTTGCCGTATACGATGGTGAAAAAAATATTGCCTTTGCCGTGGCAGAAAAAAACAACAACTTCGCCTATGCCAAATTGATGGATGGAAACGCCCTTTCCTTGAGCACATTTGATGTCGCAGGCGAAGAACTCCAAAGTGGCCTACAAGGTTTCCTCTATACCGAACGTGGGGTACATCGGCCCGGTGATGTAGTTCACCTGACCTTTGTTTTGGACGATAGCGGAAATCCCCTCCCCAAAGGGCACCCGGTTACCTTGGAAGTAAGCGATGCCCGTGGAAAATTGGTGCAACGCAATGTTTTGAAAGGAGACCCCATACCCGTAAAGGATGGTCTTTTTGCCAAAAAAGAAAACAACTTTTATTACTTCCCTATCCCCACCGAGGCAAGTGCCCCAACCGGTACTTGGTTTGCCAAAGTAATTGTGGGTGGTGCCCAATTCAGCAAGTACTTGAAAGTGGCCACGGTAAAACCCAATAGGTTAAAAGTGGATTTTTCATTTCAAGATGAAGTATTGAAAGCAAATGCCACCAATAAAGGAAAGGCCATTGTTCAATGGTTGCACGGTGCCCCTGCCCGAAACTTGAAAATTGATATCAATGCTACCTTGAATCAGGCTTCTTCCGCCTTTCCAAACTACAAGGAGTATATTTTTCAGGATCCCGTTCGGAATTTTTATGAAACCGAATTGCAGTGGGTATCCTCAAAACTGGATGCAAACGGTGAGTTGGACATCAATGAAAAAATCAATGTGAGCGGTAATGCCCCAGGTATGTTACAGGCCACGTTCACTACAAAGGTTTTTGAAGGTGGAGGTGACTTTTCCATTGACGTGTTCTCCAAAAATGTAGCCCCCTACACTTATTTTGTCGGGTTGAAATCCCCCAAGGCCAAGCAGTATGGATCCTTCCTGACCGATGAAAACAATACCTTCCAAGTAGTTTCTGTGGATTCCCAAGGGAAGGCGTCCGGAAACCGAAAGCTCAAGGTACAAGTGTTCAAAATTGAATGGCGCTGGTGGTGGAACAGGGGATACGACAACCTGTCCCGGTATGAAAACGCCACAGTCCACCGTCCATTTAAGGAAATGACCGTTACCACAGGTGCTGATGGAAAAGCCAACTTTAACCTCAACGTACCTGATGACGATGGAGGACGCTTCCTTATTCGAGTGATGGATGAAGCCTCGGGTCATGCCACAGGCAGGACCGCCTATTTCTACCGCAATTGGTGGAGAAGACCTTCAGGGGATTCCGAGAGTTCCAAAATATTGGTCTTCTCCCCTGACAAGGAAAAATACCAACTTGGTGAAAATGCCAAGATTACCTTCCCATCCGATCGCGGTGGAAGAGCCCTCATCAGTATTGAAAACGGAACCGAGGTACTTTCCCAACAATGGATAGAGACTTCGGCCAAGGAGACCCAAGCCACCATTCCAATCACTGCGGAAATGGCTCCCAATGCTTACATCAACATTTCCCTATTGCAACCCCATGGCCAAGTTGCCAATGATCTTCCTATTCGATTGTATGGAGTGGTCCCGTTATTGGTTGAAAACCCGGCCACTGTTTTGGAACCTCAGCTGACAATGCCTGATGTATTGGAACCTGAACAATCTTTTGAGGTCACCGTAGCCGAGGCCAATAAAAAGCCTATGACCTATTCCCTTGCCGTTGTGGACGAAGGCCTGTTGGATTTGACCCGCTTTAAGACACCCGACATTCACAGTTCCTTCTATGCACGTCAAGCGTTGGGCGTTAAGACTTTTGACATTTTCGACGATGTGATGGGCGCCTATTCCATTAGTGTGGACAACATCTACGCTATTGGTGGAGGTGGTGTTGGTGCCGGAGCCAAGAACAGAAAGGCACAACGCTTTAAACCTGTGGTCACGTATTTGGGTCCATTCACCCTCAAAGCGGGGGAAAAAGTATCCCATACCATCCAGATACCCAATTATGTAGGTTCCGTGCGCACCATGGTCGTAGCAGGCAATCAGAACAGTGCCTACGGAAATACAGAAAAAACGACCCCGGTTCGCAAACCATTAATGGTGCTTACCTCCATTCCTCGTAAACTTACACCAAGTGAAACAGTGACCATTCCAGTGACGGTTTTTGCCATGGAGCCCAAAGTTAAGAACGTAAAAGTGTCCATCAATGCTGGAAAGGCGTTGGAACCAATCGGGGAAACCACAAAGACGATTACTTTCAATGCCATAGGTGAGCAAATTGTGAACTTTGATTTTAAAGTGAAGCCGGCAACTTCCTTTGAAACCATTAAAGTAAGTGCTTCAGGGGCCGGGGAAAATGCCAGCAGTGAAATTGAAGTGGATGTGGAAAACCCCAACCCCATTACCACTAAAAGTGAGTTGTATACCATCGACGCCAATGGTTCGCAGACCATTTCCTTTGAAACCTTTGGC
>JAGQZL010000090.1:8397-10546 GCA_020434915.1 Allomuricauda sp.
ACTTCAGGCACCAATGAAGCTTTCATCGAATTCTCAACGCTCCCTCCCATGGATTTTTCCAAACGGATGGACTATTTGATTCGTTATCCCCATGGTTGTGTGGAACAGACCACTTCGGCAGCATTTCCGCAATTGTTTTTGGCGGATGTGCTCGACATCACCTTTGAAAAGAAAAAGGACATTGAGAAAAATATAAAAGCAGCCATAGACAGACTGGGCGATTTCCAAGTGCCCAATGGAGGCTTGAGTTATTGGCCTGGGTATGGCAATGCAGATGATTGGGGAACTTCATATGCAGGGCATTTTATGCTGGAAGCCAAACAAAAAGGGTATCAATTACCCTTGACTTTCTTAAGCAATTGGTTGCGCTATCAAAAGAATGCTGCCCGTCAATGGAGCAATCAAAGTACAGGCTACAATAGCGATATTTCGCAAGCCTATCGTTTGTACACATTGGCTTTGGCCCAACAGCCGGAGTTGGCGGCCATGAACCGTTTGCGCGAATCCCAAAATTTGAGCAATGAGGCCAAATGGCGATTGGCAGCCGCTTACGCCCTTGTGGGCAAAAAGGATGTGGCCCAACAGATTGCACAAAAAGCCAACATCAACTTTACTCCTAGAAAATATGATTATAGAACCTATGGTTCTGTGTTCCGAAATAGGGCCATGGCCTTGGAAACTTTGGTCATCTTAGGAGACCCACAGCAAAGGGATTTGTCCATTTCACTGGCAAAAAATCTCTCTTCGCAAAGCTGGTACAGTACCCAAGAAACTGCTTATGCACTACTCTCAATGGCTAAAATGGTTGGCAAAAATGGCGGTAAGGCCATAGATGTCACGTTTACCAATAACGGGAAGGAAGTATCGGTTAAAACGGATAGGGCCATTGCCCAACGCGGCATCACCATCACCTCATTTCAAAATGAAATATCAGTAACCAATAAACAAGGGAATACCTTGTATGCTACCTTGACCCAAACCGGGAAACTACCGGTGGGTAAAGAGTTGGCCCAACAGCAAAACCTGAATCTGTCCGTAAAATATTTGGATGCTTTGGGCAGTACCCTCAATGTAGATGAATTGAGGCAAGGAACCGAATTCCAAGCAGAGATAACCGTGTTCAACAGTTCCAATGATTATGTGGATAATGTGGCACTGACCCATATTGTACCCAGTGGATGGGAAATTGTGGACACTTCTTATGCAAGTGACAATAATCCAAATGCTTCCAAAGCTGATTATGTGGATACCCGTGATGACCGAACCCAACTCTATTTTGATTTGCCTGCACGGAAATCCAAGACCTTTACCGTGAAACTGAACGCCTCGTTCCTAGGAGAGTACTACTTGCCTGGCGCACAGGTGGAGGCCATGTACGACAACAACTACCTAGCCCGAAACAAAGGACAATGGATCAAAGTAGTTCAGTAATGTGGTTGGTTTAAAAACAAATGTGACAAAGGGCAAACAGTTCGTTGCCAAGCATAAAATCAAGGTGGTCACCTTTGGTGCCATCTTGACTTTGTGGTTGTTCTGCCTACCCAAAAACCTATTTGAAGACCCAACCTCAACGGTGGTGAACAGTTCCGATGGGAGTCTCATTGGTGCACGCATTGCCAATGATGGACAATGGCGGTTTCCCCAGATGGATTCGGTTCCGGAGCGATTCAAGCAAAGTGTCCTTTTGTTTGAAGACGAGTATTTTTATAGGCACCCGGGATTTAATCCCATTTCCATTCTCAAAGCCATCGGACATAACCTTACGAAGGAGTCTCGTAGAGGTGGTAGTACCATTACCCAACAGGTAATCCGTTTAAGCCGCAAAAACAAACCCCGCACCTATTGGGAAAAAGGTATCGAAATCTTTTTGGCTACCCGGTTGGAGTTTCGGTACTCCAAGGAAGACATTCTCCGACTATATACTTCCCATACACCTTATGGCGGCAACGTGGTGGGTTTGGAAACAGCCGCATGGCGCTATTTTGGGATTCCTTCCCATGAATTGAGTTGGGGTCAATCGGCCGCCTTGGCTGTTTTGCCCAATGCCCCTTCCCTCATATTTCCCGGAAAAAATGAACAAGCTTTCTTGAATAAAAGAAACCGTATGTAGAAAAAATTATGGGACAAAGGGCTCATGGACCAAACCACC
>JAGQZL010000091.1 GCA_020434915.1 Allomuricauda sp.
ATGTATTTGGCCCCGGAGGTTGTACCTGAGGTTTTTGCAAAATAGATAGGTTTCCCGGGCCATAGAACATCCTTTTTCCCGGCTATGATTTGTTGCACATACCCTTTGAGTTCCTCATAATCCCGAACAGGTACCCGCTCCACAAAATCGGCATGAGATCGGATGTTTTCAAAATCATGGTTATTCCCAAACTGGGTTGTTTTTCCGTTAAAAATCAACCCGTTAAAAACCTTTTCCTGTGTTTCAATAGGGGCAGCAACCCATTTTTTTGTTTTTTGGGCCACTCTTTTTGCAAAAATTCTTGCTGCAAATGCTTTTAATGACATTTAGTTGAAGTCGATATAGTTTTGGGGATCTACAGGTTTCCCTTTTCTCCAAAGTTCAAAATGAAGGTGGGGTCCCGTTGTCAGTTCCCCCGTATTTCCGATGGATGCGATCACTTCACCCGCTTTGACCAGATCACCTTGGGATTTGCTCAAAGAACCATTGTGTTTGTAAACCGAGGTAAAGCCATCTTGGTGTTCTATGATGATGACATATCCAGTGTCTGATGTCCATTCCGCAAAAAGCACGGTGCCATCGGCAATGGATTTTACCGGCGTGTCCTTTGGGGCCACCAAATCCACAGCATAATGTTTGGACTTGGCATCAAAACCTTGGGACATGGTGCCGGAAATAGGGGAAAACATCAAGGTTCCCAGATTTTCAATGTTTCTTTCAAAAAGATTGTATTTATCCTCTAGTTCCACCTCCTCACGTAGAAGCAAATCTTCCCGGATGGGCGAAAGATCCACGGAGGCAGGGTCCAACTTGTATTTTTCAAAAAGGGAGTCCCTATTTTCTTGGTTGTTCTCTATATCTCCCCGAAGTACCTTGCGCACATTGTCTAAATACCGATTGGTATAGTTTAAAACGGTCACCAGGGAGTCCGTTTTATAGGTAAGTTCCGTGGCCTGGCGTTTTAATTTGGTGGACGAATATCCCGGAATATATTCCCTCAATGGGGTAAAGGCTATGATCAAGGTGGTTAGGCCAATAAGCACTATGATGAACAAAGTTCCCGTGACAAAAACATTGAGTCTACTGAGCTTGAAGGATATTTTTTCCTCAAAAGTACTCTCATTGAGGATTACCAAACGGTACTTGTGCAGCAATTTCCGTTTGATCTCTTTTCTTTTCTTTTTGTCCTTTGCCATAATGAACGTAGATAATCTTAGATTTTAATATTGGTGTTAAGCTTTTTAAAAAGCCCATCAAAACCCAATGCACTATATATCAACCCAATTACTAATTTTAGTTAATCACATGCGTTGGTACGGTTCTTTTTAGTACTTTTATCTTTCATTTAAAGGTTTAAGACATTATGATTGCTCAAACTATATTTCTTGGAATGCTAGGCCCATGGCAGATTGTGCTGATTGTGGTGGTAGTGCTTTTGCTATTCGGAGGAAAAAAGATTCCAGAATTGATGAGGGGTCTTGGAAGTGGTATCAAAGAATTCAAGGATGCCTCCAAGGAAGATGATAAATTGGAGGGCGGAAACAAGGAATAACACTCCTTTTCCCACCTTTTTGGAGAATCAATGGTGATCATCCAGCCCTTTTATATTAAGGGTTAATCGACGAAGAACCACAATTTTCCAGCGTACACGCCATAAAATCATCCTTTCACAACAAAAAGTTATTCGCCCCTTTACCTTATCCTATTTTAGCGGTTCAAACTAAACGTTAAGCCCTCTTTGCTTAACCTCCAAACAATCTATTATGGGTTGTTTGTGCAGATGGAGTGGTAATGAAAAGACTGTTTTTGTTTTTGTTTTTGTTGTTTTCCCTTGGGATATGGTCCCAAGAGGTGAGTCTATTGCAATATGACAAGGAAAATACAAGAAGTTCCTCGGACAGCAGACCCCGAAATTCTTCAACTTCAGAAGACTTTGCCGGACTAGACAGGCTGAGTGACCGTAAGTTGACAAAGTTTGTCCGCAAAAGCGGTGTCGCCGAAAAACTGGTTGAAAAAGGGGATGAATACTTTAACAAGATGTGGTATGCCGAGGCAGCGCGTATCTACGACATTGTATTGGAAAAAAGTGAGGTAAAACACTCTCTGGGTCTTCTGTCAAAGGCAGGCGATTCCCATTACTACAGTGGCAATCTGGAAAAATCCTATCAATGGTACAATGAACTGTACCAGCTCTATACCGATGAAATTCCGGAGGAAACTTTTTTCAAATACACCCAGACCCTTAAAGGCACCGGCAAATACCGAAGAGCCGCGGCCCTTACAAAGTTGTTCCGGCAGAAAAGGGACGAACCTTTAATGGAATTGAAAAACCTTGGCCCCGCAACCTGGAAAGGTGTTACAGCGGTGGAAGTCAAAAATCTTGACATCAATTCCAAATTCTCCGACTTTTCCCCCATGTTCTATAAAGACTCCGAAGTAGTGTTTTCATCTGCCAAGGATTCTTCCGTTTATACAACGCGGCGTTACAAATGGAACAACCAGCCTTTTTTGGACCTTTATGTGGCCAAATCCAAAAATGAAGAAGGGGATTTGATGTCACCCAAAAAATTCTCCAAAAAAATAAACACCAAATATCACGAAGCCTCCATGGCTTTTTCTCCCGACCAACAAACCATCTATTTTACCAGGAACAATTTCGGAAAGAAACTGAAAAGGGGTAAAAATGGTATCAACCACTTAAAAATTTACCGTTCCCAATGGGTAAATGGCGAATGGACGGAGGCCGAGGAACTTCCCTTTAACAGTGACAACTATTCCACGGGGCACCCAACCATCAGCCCGGATGGCAAAAAAATGTATTTTGTTTCGGATAGGCCGGGAGGCTATGGGGGTACCGATATCTATGTAGTGGATATTTTGGAGGGCGGAAGGTTTTCCGAGCCCAAAAACCTAGGCCGAACCGTGAACACCAGCGCCAAGGAGATGTTTCCTTATATAACCGATAATGCGCTTTATTTCTCATCCAATAGATCCATGGGCTTTGGCGGTCTTGATGTGTTCAAGTCAGATTATGCCGATGGGTATTTTAGTGTGGGGGTCAATATGGGAGAGCCCATTAACAGTAGTAGGGATGATTTCTCCTATATTGTGGACTCCTCTGGGGAAAAGGGGTATTTTGCCTCCAACCGAATAGGAGGGAAAGGGGACGACGACATCTATTCCTTTAAGTTTACCCTGAACCTCAATACCATTTCAGGTACCGTGGAGGATGCCGAAACTGGTGAAGTGATGAACAGTGCTAAAATAGCATTGCTATCCAAGGATGGACAGTTATTGGCGGAAACCATTTCAGATGAAAATGGTCGTTTTGCGTTTAAAAACCTTGACCCGCTAACCGATTATGGCATACAAACCAAAAAGGAAGGTTATTCCGATGAAACCCTTTCCGTGGCCACCAAGGAAAATAATGAAGTGGAGGTCACCCAATATTTAAAAAGAATCAAGGAGCTTGAGGATATCAAAACGCCTGTCCCTTTTTTTGAGCCCAACAACATCCTTTTTGATTTTGATAGTTCAACCATCAAACCTGGAGCGGCAAATGAATTGGACAAACTCGTAGCGGTACTTAAGGAAAACGATGCTCTTTCCCTGCGAATAGCGTCCCATACCGATGCCATTGGCAGCAAAGACTACAATAAATACCTTTCCGAAAGAAGGGCCAAGGCAACCAAGGACTATATCATCTCACAAGGCATAGACCCTTCGCGCATATTGAGTGCCATAGGGTACGGCGAGGAACAACTTCTCAACAATTGTTCCGATGGAAGGCACTGCCCCCCGGACAAGCACCAGCAAAATAGACGGTCCGAGTTTACCATCGTGACCAATGAAAAATAAAAAGCCCCATGTTCAAGGGGCTTTTTTTGTGGTCCAATACTCCATAAAATGCAGTTCACCGATCATTTGGGTCGCCCAACAACACGAAGGGCTGTTGCATTTCATCGGCAAAACCGATTGGTTGATGGTGTTTTAAGACTCCATATTGGTTTTCAACCCTTTTTATGGGCGTTTTATCTTGTTGTTTTCAATACCGTTATGCAAAACCAAAACTTTGTCCTGTCTTTAAATCTTAAAATCTGACTTATGAAGAAAATATTACTCGTTAAAGAAATTTATTTGGAAGCGTTCCGAAATCTGGGGCACATCATTATTGAAAGGTATTTCAAGTTTTTTGCCTGGTTCAGTTTTGTTATGTTTTTTATTGTGCTTTACGCATTTGTATATAGGATCGCCACTGGCTTTGCTTTTGACTAATAACTCCACTAAAGATATTTAAAGAACAAAAAGCCCGGCTAAATCCGGGCTTTTTTGGCTTATATCTTGTCTTGTTTTTAGTCTGAGGCAGGGGGCGTATCAAAACTGACCGTTTTGAGAATCGCCTCCAGTTCAAACATGTAGTCCCGCTTCTCAGTGGATGGTGCAAACGTAAACCCTTCCAAAATCAGTTTTCGGTTGTTTTCCCTGTCATTGATGATATAGGTTAGGAACGGGCCCGCCATCGGATATCCGTGTATTTCCCAAACACCTTTTACCTCTGCGGCCTTCTTACCTCCTATCTCTGCGGGAAACACATAAGGGGAAAATGCCTTTTCCGTAATCATATAAGTGTTCTCGTAGGGACCGGGAATATACTTTTCCCCAATGGAGTCCCTCATATGAACAATATCCTGGACCAAAGTTGAATCACTTTTGAAGGTGTCCCAAGGCATGGAATAGGCGATAATGTTCATGGTTCCCTTTGGAATCTGTATGTCCATCCAAACAAAGTTCTTTTCGCGCTTGCCCACTTTATATAAGGAGGGCACTTTCATTTGAATGCCAAATTCTTCCTCCAATGCCTTGTCCTTGCTCAAGGAACGCTCAAAACGTCGCTGTGCCTCTGCTATTTCAACTGCCCTGAATTCCTTTATCGCCCGGGGTGCCAGAGAGTCCAGGTTTCGTATCATGATCTCTTCTGTGGCGCCGGTGACAACGGCCACTTTTTGGGGCTTGGAATATGTATCGGTCTTGATGTGTGCCAAAGAGGTGGAATCTTTTTCCACAAATAGAATGGACCGAGAGTACGTAGTGGTTCCCTTAAAAACTTTTGGGGGCAATTGGGTGATGGAGAAAAGGGGTTCAATTTGGGGCAATCCAATGATCTGGGCCGCAAACTCATCCCTGATCTTGTCCCCAACTGGGCCTTGCCAAAGCTCCGTGTCCATGACCACCATCAGGGAATTTACCGGTCCGGTAGAAGGTGGGAGAAATTTTTTTTGGGGTCCTGAATCCTTACAGGCTCCCAGTGCCATGAGTGCCATGACAACGAATAGTGTTCCTAATTTTTTCATCTTGTGTTAAATTTACGAAGAACAATCACACAATTTAAGTTTTGTGCCTGGTTTTAGGTTATTGTCACTAAGACCGTTCCATTCTCGTAAATTTTCAATAGAAACTCCGGGATATTTTCTAGAAATGGTCCAAAGGGAGTCCCCTTGTTCCACGGTATGCACTTTTGAACCGCTTGCCACACTTCCCGATGAGGTTGACGAAGTGTTGCTCTTTGGGGCCGTTTTTGGAATGTAGGGCCTTCTCGGAAAAATGGTAAGCCTTTGTCCAACCCGCAGGTTGTTGCTCCGAAGTCCGTTCCACTGCTTTATCTGGCTTACGCCCACACCGTACCGTTCGGCAATCTTGCCCAAATAGTCCCCGCTTTTTACCTTGTAGCGAATTTGGTCGTTGGCCGTGATCATTTGCGGCAATGGCTTTTCCACGGAGTCCAGTTCTTTTTTTACATAGGCATATATCTCTTCCTCATTGGCCACGAACTTTCCTATTTTGGATTTGGGCAAGCGCAATGCATAGTTTTTCCCTTCCACTTTTGGGATAATGTTGATTTTGTAGGCAGGGTTCAACATTTCAAGCTCCTCGGTGCTGATGTCCACCAACTTTGAAATCTGGTCAAAAGTGATCAGGTTTTTTACATGGACCGTATCGGTTTCAAAATACGCCCTTTCCGCTTTTTTGTATTGAAGACCGTGTTCTTCGGCATATTCAAAAATGTACATGGTGGCCAAAAACGCGGGAAGGTATCCTGCTGTTTCACGTGGAAGAAACGGACGGATATTCCAATAGTTCTCATAGCCCCCAGACCTTCTTATGGCCTTGTTCACATTTCCAGGCCCGGAATTGTAGGCGGCCAATGCCAAGTCCCAATCATCGAAGATTTCATAGAGCTTGGACAAATATTTACTAGCTGCTTTGGTGGCCATGATGGGGTCATGTCTTTCATCCACATAGCTGCTCACATCCAAGCCGTACATTTTACCGGTGCCGTACATGAACTGCCAAAGTCCCTTGGCCCCTACACGGGAACGTGCCTTAGGGTTCAATGCGGACTCTACAATAGCCAAATATTTGATTTCCAAAGGAATGTTTTGGTTATCCAGTTCCTGTTCAAACAACGGGAAATAAAATTGACTGGAGGTCATCATCCGTTGCATCAAATCCCGTTTTCTGGTCAAAAAAGATTTGATGACACTTTCCAAAGATGGGTTATACGTGATGTTGAACGGGGTTTTTTCGTTCATCCGTGCCAACCGGGCTTTCAGGGTATCCGTTGGAAGGTCAATCTCAAATTCGGTGTCCGGGTCCGAGCCATTTTGAATCTCCAACAGCATCTCGCTGAACAGACTTGCATTGGCATGTAGTTCCTTCAACCAGAGACTGTCATATCTTCTGGCCTCTTCCAAATCCTGTAATTGAATTTTCCCTTTTTCCTTGGGCTCAAGGACTACTGGCTCCCCATCGATCTTTTCACTGGAGATATTGATTTCCTGGAGTTGTTCCCCTTTGTTCAAAATGGAGTCTTGCCCTGCAACCGATGGTGAATCCACCTGCTGGGCCCATGCAAAGGGAGCTGCTGAAAGTAGCGCTGCGCAAACAACTAATTTCAATTTTTGGTTCATTTGGAAAGGGTTTGATTCTTGGGGTAGACGAAAATGGTGTTTTTTTCCGAAAAAACGAAATTCATTAACAAAAACACTGCACTTGCTCTTGTCCTTCCCTAATAACCCTTAACGCCAGATTTAGTCCAATATTGCGGCAATTCCGGGGAGGGTTCTTCCTTCCAGGCTTTCCAACATGGCACCCCCTCCCGTGGACACATAGCTTACCTTGTCCTCAAAGCCGAACTGCTTAACGGCCGCAACGGAATCCCCACCACCCACAAGGGAAAAGGCGCCTCCTTGCGTGGCTTCGTCTATGTAATTTCCGATGGCAATGGTTCCATTGGCAAAGCTTTCCATTTCAAAAACACCTACGGGACCGTTCCAAAGAATGGTCTTGGAAGCCAAGATTACCTGTTTGAAGATTTCCAAGGTTTTTGGCCCGGCGTCCAAGCCTTGCCATCCATCTGGGATTTTGTCCACATCCACAAACTGGGTGTTGGCGTTGTTATCGAACGCATCGGCAGCCAAAACATCCACGGGCAAATACACCTGTACGTTTTTAGCTTTGGCCTGTTTCAAGATGTTGAGGGCCAATTCCATTTTATCGTCCTCGCAAATTGAATCTCCCACCTTGCCTCCTTGGGCCTTGATGAAGGTATAGGTCATTCCCCCACCAACAATGAGGTTGTCCACTTTGTCCAATATGTTTTCAATAATGGTGATTTTGGAGGAAACCTTCGCGCCACCCAAAATAGCCGTTACCGGTTTTTCGCCGGTTGCCATTACTTTATCAATAGCTTTTATTTCCTTGGCCAATAAGTAGCCAAAGCATTTATTGCCAGGGAAGAACTTGGCCACAATGGTAGTGGATGCATGTGCCCTGTGTGCAGTACCGAAGGCATCGTTCACGTAAATGTCTCCGTGTTTGGACAGTTCCTTGGCAAAGGCCTCATCGCCCGCTTCTTCCTCGTCATGAAAACGAAGGTTTTCCAACAACAACACTTCCCCATCTTCAAGTTCGGCAACGGCATCATCGGCCGCTTTGCCCACGCAGTCTTCCGCAAACTTCACCTGTACACCAATGATTTCCGAAACCGTTTCACAGATGTGGGAAAGGGACATGTCCGGGTTTACTTTGCCCTTTGGTCTTCCCAAGTGGCTCATCAATACCGCTGATCCCCCATCTTCCAACACTTTTAGGATGGTTGGTTTTGCAGCTTCGATCCTACTGGTATCGGTCACATTGAAATCTGCGTCCAAAGGCACGTTGAAATCAACACGGATCAGGGCTTTTTTTCCATCAAAATTGAAATCGTCTATCGTCTTCATGTAGTGTATTCTTTTAAGCGTTCCAAAAGTAAAGATTTCCTATTGTTTCCAAGGTTGTGTAATGTTTAATTTTTAGGGTTGTCACAAAAAACATGAAAAAGGCAAAAAACTTAAACTGTATCTTTGGAACATGCTTTTCAAAAACGTTTTAGGGCTTGAGCACATCAAAAACCATTTGGTGACCACTGCGGACACAGGTCGGGTGGCCCATGCACAACTTTTTGTGGGTCCGGAAGGGTCGGGTGTACTCCCCATGGCCCTGGCCTATGCGCAATATTTGTTGTGCCGAAACAGCGGAGGTGAAAATGAGGGAGGCGATATGGTCTGCAACACAAAATGTGGTTCCTTGATGCACCCTGACCTTCATTTTGCCTTTCCAGTCTCCAATTCCGACAAGGTAAAATCACATGCCGTGAGCGATCATTACCTTCAGGAATGGCGTCAGTTTGTAAAGGATCAACCCTATGGCAACCTGTTTGATTGGTATCGATACATTGGCATTGAAAAGAAACAGGGGCAAATTGGGGTGGATGAGGCACAGGACATGGTTAAAAAACTGTCCTTAAAAGCATATGAAGGCGGCTACAAGGTGCTGATTGTTTGGATGGCGGAAAAAATGAACATCTCCGCCGCCAATAAACTCCTGAAGTTGATCGAGGAGCCGCCAAACAAAACGGTCCTGCTTCTATTGGCAGAAGAGGAAGAACAGATTATCAACACCATACGATCCCGTTGTCAGATATTGAATTTTCCCCCATTGGCGGAACAGGCCATTGCAGATGCCCTCATCGAACGTGGTTTTGAACAAACGGAAGCCTATACGGCAGCCCAAGAGGCCAATGGCAACTTTAACAAGGCACTTGATCTGATGAACAAGGATTCTGAAGACTTGGTGTTTGAGCGTTGGTTTGTGCAATGGGTGCGCAGCGCTTTCAAGGCCAAGGGCAATAAAGGGGCCATTCAAGAATTGGTCTTATGGAGCGATGAGGTGGCCAAAACTGGGAGAGAGGTACAAAAACAATTCCTAAACTATTGTCTCGCCATGATGCGACAAGCTTTGTTGTTGAACTATAAAGCCCCTGAACTGGTCCATGCCCGCATTCACCTAGAGGGTTTTGACCTGAACAAGTTTGCTCCCTTTGTACATGAAAACAATATTTTGGATATTGTAGAAGAGTTGGAGAAGGCAATTTTTCACGTGGAACGAAACGGTAATTCCAAACTTATTTTTACGGACCTGTCCATTAAACTTACTCGGCTCTTGCACGCCAAGGCCGCATAAACATACTAACCATGGATAATTTGATTTCAAACGCCACAGAAATTCTACTGCTGGTATTCCTGACCATTACTTTTTTACAGAGTGGCATAGATAAGTTGATGGACTGGAAAGGTAACCTGGGCTGGTTGGTCGGCCACTTTTCCAAATCCATTTTTAAGGGGGGCGTACCCCTGTTACTGGGTATTATCCTGTTTTTGGAAATGCTCTCCGGGATTCTTTGCGGGGTGGGTATCTTCCAATTTGCCATAGATGGTGAAAGCTCCATCGGACTTTTTGGGGCCATCCTATCTGCCATTACTTTACTTCTATTGTTGTTGGGGCAACGAGTGGCCAAGGATTATGAAGGGGCCCGCACCATTGTGGTTTACTTGATTCCCACGGTCTTTTTGGTGTATTTGATGCAATGATCCTACATGTTCAACCTCAAATTGAATAATGTGAACTTAGGACGCATAATCACAAGGTGTCCTTCTTAAATTATTTTGCCTTGGGGTTGGAATCATACTTGTTTTCAATTGAGTTTGCTGAAAGTATCAGTGAACAGGAACTTATTAAACGCTTTAACATACTTGGCCTAAAACAAGTCAAACAAAATGGTCTCGAATTAAATGAGCGTAGGGAATACTTCCATGAGTTGATGACCGAAGATGGAATTATTGAAACCCATTGCTTTTTGGCTCCCGGAGAAAAACGCCTGTCCCGGTTCTTTTTGCGATTTTCCATTTGCAGTCCTCCCAAAATAGTTGACCGAACCTTCGAATTGGTGGCTGCCCTGAATACCATGCTGCCAATCCGAGTTAAGGATATGGAATCATTGAGTTATCTACATCTGGGTCCAAAGGGTCGTCCCACATCTGGATTTGATGTTGAAAACAGCTCTTATATTCCCCTTGATGTGGATTTGTTCAAACAAAATCCTGATGGAATCTTAAAAAGAGAACTGTTGCTGGATGA
>JAGQZL010000092.1 GCA_020434915.1 Allomuricauda sp.
TTCTTGGAAAGAAGACCTTCAGCTTCCTTGGCATCCTTGGCTTCTTGTTTTCTGGAAACACTCTGTTGACCACCGGCCAATTCAGGATATACCAAAGACCAATCGTATTCATCGTCTACTGGTTCAAATGCACTGATGGCGAAGATCAATGCTTCAGTAATAAGTCCAACCGCAAGAAGAAGTCCACCTGTAAGTGGTCCAAACTCCCAGTGAAGGATCTTGAACAATGCACCGATGATTACTACCGATGCTCCAAGCCCGTAGGCCATGTTAAACAGCTTTTTTGTTGATTTTGACTGTGCCATAATTCTAGTTTTAATTAAGTATATAAATAAGTATTTGGTTACGAAATTGCTTTATTTATATAATGTTCTCTAATTCTCGTTTCTTATAATCCACTTCTTCCATTGGTAGAGTCTTCCTCTCCCATGTAATCCTGTACCGTTCTGAAACCGATGTAACTTCTAGCGGAATCTTGGTACTCGTAATCCCTGGTGCTCACTTGTAGGAAGTAGGCAACGTCTTTCCAGGACCCTCCACGGATTACCTTTCTCTTGTTCTGTCCGGAACCTACGTTCGGGTTCATGGTGGACAGGTATTCATAAGCCCCTTGATCAAAGCTGGAATTGGTCCATTCGGATACGTTACCAGCCATGTTGTAAAGGTTATAATCATTTGGTTCGAAGGATTTTGCCTCCACGGTATATAAAGCGGCATCTGCGGCATAATCCCCACGCTGTGGCTTAAAGTTGGCCATAAAACAACCAGTGTCACTGATTACGTATGGTCCACCCCATGGATAGGTGCCTCCTTCAATACCACCTCTGGCAGCATATTCCCACTCGGCCTCGGTTGGCAACCTAAATTGGTTCACGAATTGTCTGCCTCGGCTTTTTTGGTCGTCGTTCTTGAATTTGGTTCTCCAGTTACAGAACGCCTTGGCCTGCATCCAGTTTACACCCACTACAGGGTAATCACTGTAGGCATCATGCCAAAAATAATCGTTGTGCATGGGTTCATTATAGGAATATTCAAAATCCCTGATCCATACGGTCGTATCTGGATAAATTTCCAACTCTTCGTGCTTGATGAAGTCTTTTCGGCTTCCAGTCCTGGAACGTGCCGCTGCTTCAATGTCCATCCAGCTGTACTTATATTTCAACTTGGTAACATCTATACTTCTTAGCCCGTTGTAGCTTTCTTCCTCTGGCAAGTAGATGGAATCCATGATTTCGGTATAG
This sequence comes from Allomuricauda sp., assembly GCA_020434915.1. Lineage (GTDB taxonomy): Bacteria > Bacteroidota > Bacteroidia > Flavobacteriales > Flavobacteriaceae > Flagellimonas. The sequence continues at coordinate 1,242 of JAGQZL010000092.1, forward strand.
TATTCGTCCGGATATTCCGAAGTATCCCATACCAAATCCACATCCTTGTTCAATGCCCTACCTTCATACCCAGTCTCACCAAGACCGGAATAGTTGTCAAGCATATACTTGTCATACGCAGAAAGTTCGGTGGTGTCCGTATCCTTAAATGCGTACTCCCCGATACCTTCATCATCTGGTCCCATTCCCAGCTCATCGGCCAAGATGGCCAATTTGGTCCTCACAATGGAATCCTTTACCCACTCCACAAACTGGCGGTATTCACTGTTGGTGATTTCCGTATCGTCCATATAGAAGGAACGAACGGTCACCGTTCTAGTGGGTGCGTTCAATACTTTTGCCTGATCCTCTTCAGCTTTACCCATTACAAAGGCGCCTCGGGGAATCAATTCCATTCCATAGGGTTTCTCTGGATGCCATTTTTTACCACTGACCCCAACTAGTTCACCTTTTGACCTTGATTTAGAGCCACAACTGGTAAGCAAAAAAACAAGTGCTATAGATGAAAAGAATAGCTTTCTCATACTTTAGGTTAAATTATTCGATTCAAGATTATAAACTGCGAAACACAAATTCATTACTCTCAAAACTGATTTTTGAATAAATTATTGTGCAAATACAATTAATGCTCAAAATTTAATTTGTTCAGTTAAAGCCTTTCCTGTAGGCTTTGAACCACCTTTCTGGAATAATTTGGTTGCAAGCATCCAAATAGTCCCCTTCGGTGCATGGTAATAACGCCACCGAATTTGTTTTAGTATGTTCGGCCAAAATTGATGGAACCTCTACCCACCAACGTTCTGTAACGTGGCTTTTGTAGAACACCAATTCTTCCGTGTCCGTGGGAACCGTGAACTTTGTGAAGTCTTCACTCTTGGAGCTGGGTTGTTCCTTGATCCGGAAACTCAACCCTTCTATAAAATACCAAATGATCTGGGCGATCATCTGAAATGCTTGATTGGAATTCTCCCCTTCGTAAATGCCAAAAAGGGAAACCCTGTCACTAATACCGGCATATCTGGCTATGGCACAGATTTCCCTGCCGGTAAACCCGTTAGGGGAAAAGTTTTTGGACCAACCCATTTCACTGGCGCGAATGGCCCTAAGGTCGAGGCTCACAATATCGCTGCTGCGCAAAACAGGTTCTGCCAATTCTATATTGGCAGCAATCTCTCCCAACCGATAGGCATCAAAGAACAGGCGTTCCATCAGGTCCATCTCTTCCTGGGCATTAAAATAGCTCTGGTACCCAATATTGGAGAAATTAAAAAGATTGTTGGGTTTATCCGTAATGATCTTGCTCATGTAGGAATGGGAGGAAATCAGCTCATCGTCCTCCCCAAAATCAAAACGACTGTCTATGGCCACCAGATTAACCATATCGCGAATCTTGTCAAAAGCGCGGTAAGTAGGATAAGTTATATCCTGGGTAAGTCCTAAAATGATAGGTATGATGTTTTCTTCGAGTAGTCCGGCCACGATTTCCTTCACCACAAAATAGGTATCCTCCACTGAGTCTCCTTCCTCTACATCCCCAATATCGATGATCGTCGAGTTCCAATTCCCCATCATCAATCGGTACAATTGGATGCGCACTTCATCCAAATCCAATTTTTCGGGTTTCTTTTCAAAAGCGTTCCTGGATTCCAAGACTCCAAAAATGGCCACATCTGCTTGGGCAAATACCGGCAGTCCGTCCTTTTCGGTATGTACAAAAATATTTTTGCCCAGTGCTTGTTGAGGCAGTAGTTCGGAATGCGCCAGTACCTTGTCCTTTACAGGGACCAAAAAATCGAACGCCATATTATTTCTTTGCTTTTGCCTTGGCTTTTTTCTTTGGTGATTTTGATTCGATGAGGGCCTTTGCCTCTTCCAAGGTAATCTTGGACGCATCCACATCCTTGGACAGTTCCACTTTTACCCTACCTTTAATAATATTGTGTCTTCCCCAACGGGCTTTCTCTATTCTGATTTTTTCCTCTGGCCATTCTTGGACCAACTTCTCCGCTTCCTTCTTCTTTTTATCCTCAATGAGTTCAGCGATATCTGCTTGGGTAAGATTGTCGAAATCGTACTTTTTGTTCACGTTGATGAAGATACCGTTCCATTTGATGAACGGTCCAAACCTTCCTTTACCCTTGGTCACTTCCAGACCTTCATAGCTGGCTATGGGGGCATCTGCCTTTTGTTTGGCCTTGATCAATTCTACGGCGCGGTCCAAATCCACATCAAAAGCGCTTTCCCCTTGATCCAAGGAAATGAATTTCTTCCCAAAACGAACATAGGGACCATAGCGGCCCACATTGGCCTCTACTTCCTCACCTTGATAGACTCCCAATTTCCGGGGCAGTTCAAAAAGTTCCATGGCCTCTTCAAAAGTGATGGTGCCAATGGACTGATCGGGCAACAAACTGGCAAATTGGGGTTTCTCCTCTTCATCCACCGTGCCAATTTGCACCATGGGTCCAAATCGGCCCAGCCTCACGGACACTTGTCTGCCCGTTTTGGGATCCACACCCAAAACACGTTCCCCGCTGGCCCGCTCTGCATTTTCCTCTACCTCCAATACATTTGGATGAAAATCCTTGTAAAAGTTCTTCATCATATCCTGCCAATCCTCATCACCGGCAGCAATCTCATCAAAGTCTTCCTCCACTTTGGCCGTGAAGTTATAATCCAGGATCTTGGTAAAATGGTCCACCAAGAAATCGTTCACGATCATCCCGATATCCGTAGGCACCAACTTGCCCTTGTCAGACCCTACTATTTCGGATAGTTGCGTATCGGACAACTTTCCATCCTCCAATACCAATTGGGCATACTTTCTTTCCGCACCTTCAACCGTGCCCCTTTCCACATACCCCCTATTTTGAATAGTAGAGATGGTAGGCGCATAGGTAGATGGTCTCCCGATGCCCAATTCTTCCAGTTTCTTCACCAACGAGGCTTCCGTATAGCGATAAGGAGGTCTTGTAAACCGTTCGGTGGCTGAGATGTATACATTATATAAGGTCTCACCCACACTCAATGCCGGCAACATACCTTCTTGCTCTTCGGCATTTTCCTCATCATCCGTACCCTCCAAGTATACTTTAAGAAAACCGTCAAACTTGATTACCTCTCCGTTGGCGATAAACTCCTCCTGGTGGGTACTGGCCTTGATCTTGACATTGGTGCGTTCCAATTCGGCATCGCTCATCTGCGAGGCCAAGGTTCGTTTCCATATCAATTCATAAAGTTTTGCCTGGTCCCGCTCCAACTGGGGGGATTGCAATTTCATATCGGTGGGACGAATGGCCTCGTGGGCCTCCTGGGCCCCCTTGGTCTTCCCGGTAAAATTTCGGACCTGGCTGTATTCCTCTCCGTAATTATGCAGAATGGCATCCTTGACAGCAGAAAGCGCCTCGTTGGAAAGGTTCACGCTATCCGTTCTCATGTAGGTGATCAGACCCGCTTCGTACAAACGTTGGGCCACCTGCATGGTGCGGCTCACAGAAAAGTAAAGCTTACGGGATGCTTCCTGTTGTAAGGTTGATGTTGTAAAGGGCGGTGCCGGGGATTTTTTGGCCGGCCTTTTAGACAAATCGGCCACCGAAAAGTCTGCCCCAATATTTTTCTTCAAAAAGGCTTCTGCCGCCTCCTTGGTCGGGAACGTGTTGTTCAGCTTTGCAGAAACAACGTTTCCTTCTTTTGTTTTAAACTCTGCCTTGATCCTGAAAGATGCCTCGGGGGTGAATCCTTCAATTTCCCTTTCTCGCTCCACGATCAATCGTACCGCTACGGACTGTACCCGTCCTGCGGAAAGTCCCGGTTTGATTTTTTTCCAAAGTACGGGGGAAAGTTCATAACCAACCAAGCGGTCCAAGACCCTACGGGCCTGCTGTGCATTTACCAAATTGTAGTTGATGTCCCTTGGATTCTCAATGGCCTTCTGAATGGCCGATTTGGTAATGGAGTTAAATACTATACGTTTGGTCTTACTTTTGTCCAGTTTCAGTTCCTCTGCCAAGTGCCAGGAAATGGCCTCCCCTTCACGGTCCTCATCACTTGCCAACCATATGATATCTGCCTTTTGTGCAAGATCTTTTAGTTTTTTCACCAAGGCCTTCTTCTCTCGGTCTACGGTGTATTTGGGTTTAAAATCGTTTTCTACATCTACACCGAGTTCTTTGGAAGGTAGGTCTACAATGTGTCCGAAACTTGACTCTACTTGGTAATCTTTTCCTAGAAATCGCTCAATAGTCTTTGCCTTTGCAGGGGACTCAACAATAACTAAATTCTTTGGCATGCACTGGGTTTTGTGGTAACAAAAGTATATTAAAATTTAAACTTTAAGATTTGAATGGACTGATTTTGCCATAAATCACCCAAATTCTTCATTAAAGTTGAAAACAGGCAATAATAATCAAGCGCTCCATTTTGAACCTGAAATAATTAGTATTTTTATAGACAATAACTAGCTAAACCTCTGTAAAATGACCAATCGATTTCTACTTCTGGCAATTGCATTGCTGTGCATTTTTCCTACCTACGGGCAACGAAAAAAAAGTAAACCCACAACACAATACGACTCATCTCTCTATAATGGCATGGAATGGCGTATGGTGGGGCCTCACCGTGGAGGACGCGCAGGTACCGTGACAGGGGTGCCCAACGACCCCAATCTCTACTATATGGGCACAGCTGGGGGCGGAGTTTGGAAATCTACCGATGCAGGAAACTCTTGGGAATGCATCTCTGATGGATATTTTGGAGGCTCCATTGGGGCCGTGGCCGTTTCAGAATCCGACCCCAATATTATTTATGTGGGGGAGGGTGAACAGACCCTTCGCGGAAACGTATCATCGGGAAAAGGACTCTGGAAAAGTATGGATGCCGGCGAAACCTGGCAATTTATTGGGTTGGATGACTCCGAACATATTGCCCGTATCAGAATCCACCCCAAAAATCCGGATATTGTTTATGTGGCGGCTATCGGTAATCTTTGGAAACCCAACAAAACCCGTGGTGTCTATCGTTCCGTTGATGGTGGCAAAAACTGGGAACAGGTCTTATATGTCAGTGACAAAGCTGGTGCCGGTGACTTGATTATGGATCCCAACAATAGCCGAATTCTGTATGCGGCCACTTGGGAAATGAAACGAAACGGTTACCGAATGGACAGTGGTGGACCTGACAGCAAAATGTTCAAGAGTACCGATGGTGGGGATACTTGGAAAGACATTTCCACACACTCGGGATTACCTGGATTTCCTTGGGGTATTGTAGGTATTGCCGTAAGCCCATTGGATTCCGATCGCGTTTGGGCCATTATCGAAGCCCAGGATGGAGGCGTTTTTAGGTCCGATGATGCCGGAAAGACCTGGAAAAAAATAAACACCAACCGCTCCTTACGCCAAAGAGCCTGGTACTACAGTAGAATTTATGCCGACACCCAAAACAAAGACAAGGTTTGGGTCATGAATGTCAGCTATGGGGTTTCCACGGATGGTGGAAAAACATTTACCTTGAAAAATGCACCCCATGGTGACCACCACGACCTTTGGATCGACCCCAATAACAACCAGCGCATGATCATTGCGGATGATGGAGGCGCTCAAATCTCCAACGACGGCGGCAACAACTGGACCACCTATTATAATCAGCCTACGGCACAATTCTACCGTATTGCCACGGACAGCATATTCCCCTACCGAATTTATGGGGCGCAACAGGACAATACCGCCTTGCGCATATCGCATCGGTCTTCCGGTGGCTCCATCACAGAGGCAGACTGGCAACCAACCGCCGGAGGCGAGAGTGCCCACTTAGCCCCAGACCCCAAAAACAATCAACTGGTGTATGGTGGAACCTACAAAGGGTACATGAACCGATTGGACCACACCACTGGTCAGACCATTTCCACCAATGTATGGCCAGACAATCCTGCCGGTTCTGGTGCGGAAGTAATGAAATACCGATTTAACTGGAACTATCCGGTAACTTTTAGCAGACACGACTCCAATGTACTTTACGCTGGGTCCAATTATCTGCATGCCACGACAGATGGCGGACAATCCTGGAAAACCATTTCTCCGGATCTATCCCGAAGCATTCCAGAAACTATTGAATCTTCCGGCGGTCCAATCACACAGGATAACACAGGGGCCGAATTCTACTCCAATGTCTTTGTGATCAGCGAATCCATTCTTGAAAAAGGGGTGATTTGGACTGGAAGCGACGATGGATTGATCCATGTAACCCGAGACAATGGAACAACTTGGGAAGATGTAACCCCGTCTTCCTCCATGTCACCTAAATTGAACATGATCAACTGCATTGACCCAAGTCCCTTTAAAAAAGGGACCGTTTATGTTGCCGCTACATCCTACAAGTTTGGCGACTATACCCCTTATTTATACAAAACGGATGATTATGGAAAAACTTGGAAGTTGATCACCAATGGCATCAAAAACAATTATTACACTAGGGCCATTCGTTCGGACAAAACAAGGGAAGGATTGCTCTATGCCGGTACGGAATGGGGCATGTTCGTCTCATTTGATGATGGGGAATCCTGGTCTTCTTTCCAATTGAACTTGCCCATCACCGCTATTCGGGACCTTCACGTCAGGGACAACGACCTGATTGCTGCCACACATGGTAGAAGTTTTTGGATGATAGATGATCTGACCCCGCTCCATCAACTTTCGGATGAAATCAAAAACAGTGAATTTTATCTGTACAAACCGGATATGGCCTATCGAATGCACCAAAGTGGCGGCTGGAGCGAACCGAATACCAAGTTGGTGGGTGAAAATCATCCTAACGGGGCCATCATCAATTTTTACTTGAAAGATTTGAAAGAAGGCGACAAGGTCACCATGGATATATTGGAAATGAATGGTACGGTCATCCGAAGTTTTTCCAACACTGCAAAGCCGGATAAATTGAATCCTGCATCCACCCAAAAACTAGAAGTGAAGAAAGGGGGCAACCGCATGGTCTGGAATATGCGTTATCCAGGTTTCCAGGAGTTTGAAGGGATGATTTTTTATTCGTCCCCCAATGTAGGCCCCAAAGCAGTTCCGGGGGAATACAAAGTACGATTGACTTATAATGGAAGTTCCGTGGAGCAGGTATTCAGTATTGTAAAAGATCCTCGAATTCCCAACTCACCCAAAGATTTTCAAGATCAATTTGACTTTTTGACCAAGGTACGAGATCAAGTTTCCAGAGCGAACAATGCCATCATCAACATCCGGAACATTAAAAAAGATTTGACCTATCTGAAGGAAAAAACCGAAGACAATGCTGAAATCCAAGAGTTGGCCAATACGTTTGAAAAAAATCTTTCGGTAATTGAGAACAATATCCATATGACCAAAAATCAAAGTAGGCAAGACCCTCTAAACTATGGCATCCGCATCAACAATCGGATTGCATTTCTTTTGGCCGATTCTCAACGTGGCGACCAAAGCCCAACCAAACAGGCCCAAGAATTTTTTAAAGAGGTTACCAAAGAACTGGACAAGGAAATCAGTGCCTTGAACACTTTGGTCAAGCAAAAAGCAACCGAAATCAATGAAAAAGTGGAAGAAAACCACATCAAAATGATATCAATGGAATAAGTAACACATCAGTTTAAAAATAAAAACGCCCTTGGACCAAGGGCGTTTTTATTTACTTCTTTTCGGAACTAGTTTAATCCAATCTGACTTAAAAGCTTGATCCCACTCTCTAAGTACTCGTACTGATAAAGCACTCCGTCTCCCACCATGATCAGGTTGTTTTCCATTGGAATCACATCAAAAGTGACAATGTCTTCAAAATGGTTCAATTCCTTCAAATCATTGATGTCGGTTTTATCATAAACCTTCAGGCCGGAATCCCCATCGCAAACAAACAGCTTCTCATCTTTTATTCCCAGACCATAGGGGCCATCCATTGGGTATGAAACAGCAAGTTCAGGGCTTTCAATATTCGAAATGTCCACAATGAACAATCCACTTTCCGTGGCCCCACACCAATTGCCTCCACGCAATGTAACATAGGCATAATTGCCATCTACCACTACGGGATCACAGGCAGTACCATGCTCAAACTCCGAAACCAGGGTTGGGGTGGCCGGCACGGTGATATCATAAATATACATGCCGCGCATACTTCCCAAGAACAAATAATTGCCCTGATTAAATATGGTCTCTATATCAAAACCCGCATATACATCTTCCAAATCCTTTGGATCATCCAATTCGGAAATATCAAAAACATTGATGTAATGGCTATCAACCGCATACAGGTAATCCTCCACAATCTTAAACCTTGCCAATGAACCCCCTTGTCCAGTATCCCCACTGGCGTTTTCGGCCAAGGCCATATCGTTAAAAAAAATATCCCCTCCATTTCTTCCTTCCACTTCAGAGATCAATCTTCTTTCCGTAGTAGTTTCCCAACCTACCAAAATCTCATTTTCGTAATCGTAGGAGCTGCCTTCCACAATGTCTGCTTCAAAAGGCCAAAACACGTTGTTGTAAAGTACATTCTCCAATCGGTTCACTACTTCAAGGTTGTTGATGTCGGAAATGTCGATTACCACTAAATCCATCAGGCTGTCAGCAAACAGGTAGTCATTCTTTACGGAGATATCCACATTCCCCGGAATGTTGATGAAGGCTATTTTTACAGGTTGACTGGGATTCCTGTTATCTATTACATGCAACCCCTGGTATTTATCATTGACAAAAATGTAGTCTTTATAGGTATAGATTTTCCCAGATTCATCAATGGGGCGCGGGGCAACAATATCCACACTGTTGGCAAACTCAGCCTTGCTCATTATCAAAGGCCGGGCCACCAAATAATCTGCATAATCGTCATCATTGTTGTCGTTGTCACAGGATTGGAACAGCAAAGTGGTCAGGGATAGAAATAGGAGAATGTTCTTTTTCATAGCGGTTTGTGTTTTAACCACATAGATGAAAATCTCCATACAACGTTGCGCCAGACCTTCTTAAATTTTAGACATCCATGGACAACCCCACAGTGTCCTTATAAATAAAGTAAGCGGGAATCTTGCTGAACATAGCTGTAAAGAA
>JAGQZL010000093.1 GCA_020434915.1 Allomuricauda sp.
AAGAGGGTGTCATATTTTTGTTCGCGGGTAAGGCTGGCAATAAAGTCATTCTTAATGTGATGCTCCGTCTCTCCCACTGCGTACTCCAGTTTGGGGTCATATTTCACCGAAAATTTAGGTGTGCCGGATATGTGTTTCACGTAGCGGATTATCTCCGGGGGAGCCTTATACTTCCCATTCATTTTATGATGTCTGGGCATAAAATCGTGCAACTCAAAAACATCCTTTCCTTGGGTAAATCGTGTTACCAAAATGGCCGTGTCCTGAAAATATTCCTGATGGATTTCGCATTTTTCGCTTGGCACAATCTCAAAACTGCCCCCTTTCTTTTCATCCAACAGTTTGGCAAAAACCGAAGCGGAGTCAAACTGGGGCAAACAGCACCAGTCCAATGATCCTTCATGGGATATCAGGGCCGCGCTTCTGCAATTGCCGATAATTCCATAATTCAAGTTGTCCATAGTTCAAATATTCTCAAAAGGTTTAGCACAAATTGGTTTTGCGGTCGAATTTCCCGAAATTTAAAGAAACTAAAAATTAAAATCTGACAAAACCATCCTTTTATGGGCAAAACTATCATTATCTCAAATCGACTCCCCGTTCAATTACAAATTAGCAATGGAACCATTAATGCAATACCAAGTGTGGGTGGTTTGGCAACCGGGATGAAATCGGTACACAGTGGTGACGAAAGTCTTTGGATAGGTTGGTCGGGGCTTACGGATGAGGAAACACCCCCCGAACTGGAAGGTGCCATTGACCAAGCTTTGGCCGAGCATGGCTGTGCCAAGGTAAAATTGAATGCCCAAGAAATCGATGGTTTTTACTTTGGTTTCAGCAATAGGACCGTATGGCCTTTGTTTCACTATTTTTTGGAATATTCGGAGTTCGAACTCGATTTTTGGAACACCTACAAGGCCGTGAACCAAAAATTTGCGGACGCCATTATAGAACAGTCGGACGATGACGATACTATATGGGTGCACGATTACCAATTGATGCTCGTACCCCAAATGGTTCGGGAAAAGAGGCCGGAAACCACCATTGGCTTCTTTTTGCATATCCCATTTCCTTCCTACGAAATCTTTAGGACATTGCCTTGGCGGGAAGAAGTTCTGGAAGGTTTGTTGGGGTCCGATTTGATCGGTTTCCATACCTACGATTACGAACGACATTTTTTAAGCTCGGTGCGGAGGCTGCTGGGATTGGATGTCAGTTTCAATGAGATTTATTTGGACAACAGGGTCATCAAAGTGGACTCCTTCCCCATGGGTATCGATTACAAAAAATTCCGGGATGCCGCAATTGCCCATGATGCCAAGGGTGAAGAGGATAAAAGCGACCTTCAAAAAAGATTGGATAGCCACAAAGCGTCCTCCCCGGACTCCAAATTAATACTCTCCATTGATCGGTTGGATTATAGTAAAGGAATTGCAAAACGCATCAACGCCTTTGAATATTTCCTCAACAAATACCCAGAATACAAGGAAAAAGTAAGGCTCATCATTTTGGCCGTACCCTCACGCTCCAATGTACCACAATACCAATTGTTGAAACGGGAGATTGATGAGTTGGTCGGTCGAATAAATGGGGAACTGTCTACAGTGAATTGGACCCCCATCTGGTATTTCTATCGATCATTGCCCTTTGCAAGTTTGATCGATCTCTACACTTCCAGTGATATTGCTTGGTTGACCCCACTCAGGGATGGCATGAACCTGGTGGCCAAGGAAAGAATACATTGCCACAAGAACGGACAAGACAGGGGTGCTTATTTTGAGTGAAATGGCTGGTTCCGCCTATGAGATGAATGAAGCACTGCTTATCAACCCGAATAATTTCGAAGAACAGGCAGATACGTTGAAAATGGCTTTTCATATGCCCGAGCAAGAGCAGGTTTCCAGGAATACTTTTCTTCAAAACCGTTTGGAACGCTACAACGTGGAGGTTTGGGCGAATGAATTCATGAATGCCTTGAACGAAAAAAGGGATGTTGGCAAGGCCTTTATTTCGGAGAAAATGTCCAAGGAAATCTTGAACAACATTGGGGACTCCTATAACAAGGCACAAAAACGGTTGCTATTCTTGGATTATGACGGCACACTGGTAGGTTTTCACAAAGATCCCCAAAAAGCGTCCCCGGATGAAGAATTGTACGAGCTGTTGAGCCAGCTCCAACACCAAGAAAACACAACCCTCTTTTTGATCAGTGGAAGAGACAAACAGACCTTTGGCAAGTGGTTCTTACCCAAAAAATACAACATGATCGTGGAACACGGTGTCTGGATATCCAAGGATGGTGAAGAATTTAAAATGTTGGAGCAGGTAAAAGGCGATTGGATGAATAAAATCCGTCCTGTTTTGGAATCCTTTGTCGATCGTACCCCTGGCTCTTTTATTGAGGAAAAAAACTACTCTCTAGCCTGGCATTACCGGAATACCGATCCTGATTTTGGCGAAAAAAGAGCCACCGAGCTCAATACGGTACTGCGAAGTCTAATCGGAAATGACGATATTAGTGTATTGAACGGCAACAAGGTGATGGAAGTGAAGAGCAGCAATGTGAACAAAGGCCGTGCTGCGGTTCGCATAATGGCTGAGGATGATTTTGATTTTGTGTTCGCCATTGGCGATGATTGGACCGATGAGTTTATGTTCCAAGAATTACCCGAATCGGCCGTTACCGTGAAGGTAGGGTTGAAAAAGACCCATGCCAAATACCATGTGGAAAACACCAAACGTGTCCGGGAACTTTTAAAACGTTTTACGCAAGCATAATGATTCGATTTTTTCTGTGCATCAGTTTCCTTTGGAGTCTATCGGGTTTTGCCCAAGCAAGTACCGAAGTGTATCTTTTTGATTTGGACATGGCCAATGGAAAACCAACTTTGTCCAACCCAAAGAACATCTCCAACAATGATGGCTATGACAACCAACCATCATTTTGGGGTGATAATATGGTGCTGTTTGCTTCTACACGGGCAGACCAAACGGACATCCGACAGTTGGACATCAACAAAGGAAGTACTTACAAATGGTTGAGCAACACACCTACCGGAAGTGAATATTCTCCCTTAAAAATTCCTGGGAAAGATGCTGTATCGGCCATCCGATTGGATCTGGATGGTTTACAACGTCTCTATGAATATAATTTGAAAACGGGGGAATCCTCTACCCTGTCCGACCTCAAGATTGGCTATCATGTCTGGATCAACGAACATGAGTTGGTGGCCACTGTCTTGGTCGAAAATCGAATGGATTTGGTACACATCGACCTTGAACAAAAGACCTCTCAAAAAATTGAACAAAATGTAGGCAGGTCATTGCACCTCATCCCGGGAACCAACTTGGTGAGCTATATTTCCAAAAACAAAAAGGATTGGGAAATAAAGTCCATTGACCTTGCCTCTGGGGCAATCAACCATGACGCCCCTACCTTCCAAAATGAGGAGGATATCTGCTGGTTGAATGAAAACACCATTATTACCGGGCATAAAAAAACACTCCTTACCTTCGATGTTCAAAATGGGGCGGAATGGGAACCACTCATCACATTCAATCAAGAGGAAATAAACAATATAACCAGGATTGCCGTCAATCCAAGAAGAACAAGGCTTGCCTTTGTTGCCGAGGATTCGCCGGCTAAAATTGTCCAAAAACAGTTGGATGCCTACAATGCCCGGGACATTGATGCCTTTATGGACACGTATTCCGAAGACATCAAACTGTATAATTTTCCCAACCTACTTACGGCCCAGGGAAAATCGACCATGGAGGCACAATACAAAATGTTTTTTGAAAATACCCCAGACCTTCATTGCGACATAAAGAACCGCATTGTAATCGGCAATAAGGTTATTGATGAGGAATATGTGAGAATAAACGGGAGCCACATCAGCGCTGTTGCCATTTATGAAGTGGAGAACGGCAAAATTGTAAGAGTTACATTTTTACGATAACTTAAGCATGTGAAACTCCTCCACAATAGCAGTCGAATAGAAGCGTTCAGCGATGGTGTCTTTGCCTTTGCGGCCACACTGATGGTGGTCAACTTTAGCTTGGACAGTGGTGTGGGATTCGATAAGTCTTCAGGAGCTGGTTTTCTAAGTTTTGCGGTCAGTTTCTTTGTCCTGGTAAGCCTGTGGTGGGTCCATTACAATTTTTTTAGAAGGAACGATTATATTGACAATTGGATTATCCTTTTCAACTCCGTTCTGTTGTTTGTCTCCCTCTATTATGTATTCCCCCTCAAGACCATGGTACAATCCCTTCTTGGCGAGGGAGGCATATCCTCGTTCAACGACCTCTCCAATCTGTTTACCCTGTACGGAATTGGTTTTCTACTCATTTTCTTCTGTTTCACCATGATGTATTTTAGGGCCTTCAAAAAGACAAAATCAGGTAAAAAAAGTTTAGTGCTTTTTTTCTATGCCCGACATTTTGCAATTTTCGTTTTGGTTGCCGCCCTTTCAATTTGCTTGGCTTTGGTGGGAATTTGGATCAACATTGGCTTTCCTGGCTGGATTTATGGACTTATTGGCCCACTTTGTTTCTGGCATGTAAACTGGTTCAACAAAAAATACCCCGGCATTTTGTAAGCACCTGCGCGCTTCATCACAATTCCCATAAAAAAGATGAAATTGTACAGGTTACATTTTTCCTTTGATGCTTTTTTTCTACTTTCATCAGGTCGAAACAAAAAGTGTTTCAACAAAACCTAAATTCCCCCTCAGGAATTTTTCAAGAGACTATTTGAAAACAAAACCTTGACAACATGAACAAATTGTATGCGCTTTTCATTGCGTTTTTATGTATTCCCACACTCCAAGCACAAACAGACCTTCGCGTTTACGACATCATCAACTCCGTATCTGTTGAGCGAATCCAAAAAGATGTGACCACCTTGGTCAATTTTGGGACGCGACATACCCTGAGCGATACCATTTCACAAACCCGTGGCATCGGGGCAGCCAGACGGTGGATCAAATCGGAATTTGAAAAAATCTCATCAGATTGCAATGATTGTCTGGAGGTATTCTATCAAAAAAATCTGATTCCGAAAGGGGATAATGCCCGGATTGTCCATGATGTTTGGGTGGTAAATGTGGTCGCCATCAAGAGAGGTACAAAATTCCCGAATCGATACATTATTATGAGTGGGGATATCGATTCCAGGGTAAGTGACCCTGCCAATTTCACCTCCGATTCCCCGGGTGCCAATGACAATGCAAGCGGAATGGCCGGAACCATTGAAGCCGCCAGGGTATTGTCCAAGTACAACTTTGAAAGCAGCATCATCTTTGTTGGCCTATCCGGTGAGGAACAAGGGCTATATGGTGGCAAGGGACTGGCCGAGTATGCCAAAGAAAAAGGCTGGGACATTGTCGGCATCCTGAACAACGATATGATCGGCAACATCTCTGGTGTGGATGGCGTAGTGAGCAATAAGGATTTCCGGATTTTCTCGGAACCTGTTCCTCCTACCGAAACCGAACAAGAGAGACGAGCCAGACGTTTTTACGGAGGCGAAGTGGACGGTATCTCCCGTCAATTGGCCCGGTATGTGTACAAAACCACAAAGACCTATATGCCGGAAATGAACCCCATGATGATCTATCGATTGGACCGATTTGGACGAGGCGGTCACCACAGACCTTTCAACGATGCAGGGTTTGCCGGTATCCGAATTATGGAAGCCCATGAAAATTATACCCAGCAGCATCAGGATATCCGTGTGGATAATGGGATTGCCTATGGTGATGTTTTGGAACATGTCGACTTTGGTTATGCCAAAAAATTGACCGCCGTGAATGCTATCAATCTTGCCTCCATAGCTTGGGCCCCTCCTGCTCCAGAAACCGTAGAAATTGGCGGTATTGTAGAACCTAATGCCAAACTTCGGTGGAGCAAAGTGGATGGTGCCATTGGCTATAAAATTTATTGGAGGGATACCACTTCACCCACATGGGACCATGCCAGGTATGTGGGCAATGTAACCGAATTTGTGTTGGAAGGTATCGTTTTGGACAATTTCTTCTTCGGTGTGGCTGCAATTGGAAAGGATGGGCACGAAAGCCCGGTGGTTTTCCCAAACAAGGTGTTCAGATAACATTAAAACCGTTTTATGAATCGATTTCTCTGTGCTGGATTGCTGCTTTTTGGGGTGTCCACCATTTTTGGACAAAGCTTTACCCGACAAGATACGCTTCGCGGAAGTATTACCCCAGAACGTGAATGGTGGGACTTAACGTATTATGACCTCAACGTGAAGGTGAATCCTCAGGAAAAATTCATTTCTGGGTATAATGTAGTCCACTACAAGGTGCTCCAACAAGCAAAAACCTTGCAAATTGACCTTCAAGAACCCATGAAAATTGAGTCGGTTACCCAAGATGGAAAGAAGCTGAAGGTGACTTCTGAAGGCAATGCCCATTTTATTCATTTGAATAAAAAACAAGTTCCCGGGGAATCCAATGAAATCAAAATCACCTATTCCGGAAATCCCCGTGAGGCTGTTAGAGCCCCATGGGATGGTGGTTTTTCATGGAAGGAAGATACCAAGGGCAACCCATTTGTGGCAACATCCTGTCAAGGGTTGGGTGCCAGTGTGTGGTGGCCCAACAAAGACCATATGTACGACGAGGTGGACAGTATGCGCATCAGCGTTACCGTACCCAAAGATTTAATGGATGTATCCAACGGAAAGCTCGAAGGCGCTGAGGAAAATGGGGAATTTAAGACTTACCATTGGTTTGTGAACAACCCCATCAACAATTATGGGGTAAACGTGAATATTGCCAACTATGCTCATTTCAACGAGACCTATGATGGTGAAAAAGGCTCCTTGGATTTGGATTTTTATGTGCTTCCTGAAAATTTGGAGAAAGCCAAAAAGCAGTTTACCCAAACCGACATGATGCTCAGGGCATTTGAACATTGGTTTGGCCCCTACCCTTTTTACGAAGATGGTTTTAAACTGGTGGAAGTTCCTTATTTGGGAATGGAACATCAAAGCTCCGTAACCTATGGGAATCAATACCAAAATGGATATTTGGGACGTGATCTTTCCGGCACTGGCTGGGGTTTGAAATTCGATTTTATCATTATTCACGAATCTGGCCACGAATGGTTTGCAAATAATATCACCTACAAGGATATTGCCGATATGTGGGTGCACGAAGGTTTTACGGCCTATTCTGAAAATCTCTATCTCGACTACCATTTTGGGACCAAGGCAGCAGAGGAATATGTGATTGGAACTAGGTCCAACATCAGAAATGACCGACCCATCATTGGCCAATACGATGTTAACCATTCTGGCTCCGGGGACATGTACTATAAAGGTGCCAACATGTTGCACACCTTACGGCAATTGGTTGAGGATGACGAGCTGTGGCGACAAATTCTTAGAGGGTTGAACAAAGATTTTTACCATCAAACCGTTACCTCTGAGCAGATTGAAAACTACTTGAGTGAAAAGACCGGGAAAGATTTGAGTGCCTTCTTCAACCAATATTTACGAACTACCATGATCCCAAAACTGGAGTATAAATTGGATGGACAAGAAATCACGTATCGATACACCAACATTGTTGAAGATTTTGATATGCCCATCCGCGTCTTTGTCAATGAAAATGAGCAATGGATTTTTCCTAATGCCGAGTGGAAAACAGAGAAATTGGAAGACAACGATGTCACCTTCGATAAAAACTTTTATATCCTAGCTGAAAAATTGTGATTTGGACAACCTAACCGAACATTACTTTTCTTCCGATGCCGAATGGCGCGAGTGGTTGCACGCAAACCACAGGACTTCGGATGGGATTCATCTTATTTTTTATAAGGTGGAACACCACATGGAAAGCATGCGTTGGGAGGAAGCGGTTCGAGTCGCCCTGTGCTACGGATGGATCGATAGTACGGTGAAGAGTCTAGGAAATGGAAAGCGAAGGCAATACTTTTGCCCCAGAAAACCTAAAAGTACCTGGAGTAAGGTCAACAAGGACCATATCAAAGAATTGAAATCACAAGGTTTAATGCACCAAAGTGGTCTGGAAGTCATTGCATTGGCCAAGGAAAATGGGTCATGGACCTTGTTGGATGATGTGGAAAACGGTGTAGTGCCCGAAGATCTTCAGAAGGCGTTCAACAAAAACAAAAAAGCTTTTAAAAATTTTCAAGGGTTTACACAGGGCCAGCGAAAAAGCTACCTCTATTGGCTGAATCAGGCCAAACGCGAAGAGACACGTCAAAAGAGAATCAAAGAGATCGTAGCCCTTGTGGAGCAAAATATCAAATCCAGAAACCTGTGAATAAAAAAGAAATTTTAAAACTATGGCTGCCTTTTATGGTATTGATTCTTTTTGTTTCATGCCTGACCAAATCAAAGAAGCATCTCGCTGAAATTGCCATCACCAATGTAAATGTCATCGACCTCGAAACTGGGGACATTGCACCAAAGGACCTTTATATTTCCCAGGGAAAAATCAAGGCTATCATGGAAGCCGGCGTCATTAGTGATTTTGAGTCGGACACCATCATAGATGCCACAGGGAAATATGTACTCCCTGGATTTTGGGACAACCATATCCATTTAAGGGGCGGCGATTCCTTGATTGCCAACAACAAGAACTTCTTGAACCTATTTATTGCCAATGGAATTACCACTGTGCGGGATGCCGGAGGTGATTTGACACATTCGGTGATGCAATGGAAGCATCAAATTGCCTCAGGGGAAATGGTGGGTCCGACCATTTTCACAGCCGGACCCAAGATTGATGGTCCCAATGCTACCTGGGCCGGTTCGCTGGAAGTAGAAACGGATGTAGACATTCAAAAAGCATTTGATTCCCTCCAAAAATTGGAGGTTGATTTTGTGAAAATCTACGATAGCCGCATTTCTGGGGAGAACTACCTGAAATCCATTGCCGAAGCCAAGAAAAGAGGCTATACCGTTTCCGGCCACATGCCCTTCACCGTTACTCTGGACGAAACCATAAATGCGGGGATGGATGGCATAGAACACCTCTATTACATTATGAAAGGGTGCACCAGCAATGAAGTCGAGGTCACTGAAAAATTAAAAAATGGCGAAATCGGTTTTTGGGGTGCCATGCCCGCCTTGATGGGCGCTTATTCGGATAGTACGGCACAGGTCACCTTTAACAAGTTAAAGGACAACAAGGTATATGTGGTTCCCACGCTACATATCGGTAAAACCTTGAGTTATTTGGACGAAGTGGACCATACCCATGACCCTTACCTCCAATATATGGGCAAAGGTATCATCCAAACCTATGAAGGACGTATCCGCAGTGCCATGAATGCTTCTGAAGAAGCCAGAAAAAATAGAAAGGAATTGGATACCTTCTTTGGGCAACTCGCCAGATCCCTGAATACAGCGGGCGTACAACTTTTGGCCGGTTCCGATAGCGGTGCCTATAATTCATACACCTATCCTGGAATTTCTCTGCATGGGGAATTTAAGGAAATGGTTAAAAATGGCATTTCACCTTTGGATGCTTTACGTTCTTCGGCCTATAATGGAGCCCAATTTTTAAACCAAACCAATGATTATGGCACTATTTCGGTCGGAAAAGTGTCCGATTTGGTCCTATTGGAAGCCAATCCATTGGAAAACATTGAAAACACACAGAAAATTTACTCGGTGGTTAAAGGAAACCAAGTTTTTTCAAAAGCCCAATTGCAAGAACTCTTGAAAAATTCCATGATGAAGTAAATCCTCTTAAATACAAAGAACATGAAACAAAAAATATTTTTCCTACTGATTTTGACGGTCTTCGGAACCACAGCCAAAGCTCAAACACTATTGGTGCCAGATCATGTTTTTGATGGGGAAGCAATGCACACTGATTGGATAGTGGCCGTTGATAAAAATAAAATTGTATATGCTGGGCCCGAATCTGGGTTAAAACGGGCAAATTCATTTAAGAGAATCGAATTGAATGGAATGACCCTGATGCCCGGAATCATTGAAGGCCATTCGCACCTGTTGCTGCATCCTTACAATGAAACCAATTGGAATGACCAAGTACTGAAAGAATCCCCTACCGAAAGGGCCGTACGTGGGGTGGTCCATGCCAAAAAATCGTTGATGGCCGGGGTTACCACCATGCGGGACCTAGGTTCTGAAGGGGCCGGCTATACAGATATATAATAAAAAAAAACGATAGACGATGGTATTGTACCA
>JAGQZL010000094.1 GCA_020434915.1 Allomuricauda sp.
ATCGTGGTTTCCAGACACTATTTGGGAAGCATCAACCATACATTGCTGACTGTGGAAAAATTGCAGCAAAAAGGCGTCGATATCGGAATCATTTTCAGTGGTGACGAGCATCCAACCACGGAAAAAATCATATTGAAGAAAACGAGAGCTGCCTTTTTGGGACGAATCAGCGAAGAACAAAATTTTGATAAAAAGGTAGTGCAAAAATATGCAGATAGTTTTCGGGAAGCATTGATGTCATTCTAACCGTTGGTAAATAAGACCACGGTCAACGGTGGCGACCAAGGTGTAATGCTTTTCCAAATAAGCATCGATATACGCATTGTAATCCACCAGTTTTTTATCAAAGATTTTCTTGCCTTTCCGTGCTATCAAGGTTTTGGGCTGAATCACCTCCATGATGTATTGTAACTCTTCCAAACCGGTTTTTCTTGAATTTTCCATGTAAGGGAACAGCTCTTCCCGGGCTATGTTGCTCGGATGGGTGGCAGCTTTGGTAGGAGGGGTTTCCCCCAACACCCAATATCCGATGTGATACTCGGTAAAGAAGATGTTTTTGGTCTCCAGATGATGGTCCTGGATATATTTTGGGACATCGATTCCTTCCCCATTAAAAAAGGTTCCCTTTTCCAACTTGTTTGTAATGATGTTGGCGTATTCCAGATAGGATTCCATGGGAATCAAAACAAGCAACACAATGATGACAGGGCGTATTTTTTTTCGAATCGGAGGAAGTTTGGAAACCCCAATGCCAAGAGGAATCAAAATAAAGGGATATAGTTGGATCAAATAATGGCCATTGACCTTGCCCGCTTGCAAATAGGACAGGAGGATACCGACCACCACGGCTGTCAAGATTTGGATATCCCTGGATTTATAATCGATGGTCTTGGTACGAAAACCAATAAACAACAACCCTAAGATGACCAAAATATAGGGGAGTGTCTTTAATGGCGAATGGAATTTGCCACTGGAATAGGCCATGGGTGCCTCAACAATGGATTGCCAGCATAAAAGGGGAATCCCTTCTAGGTAATAAGGCAGCACATTCAGGGCAATGACAAGAATCGTGGCAATACCCATAAGCGTCAAGTTTTTAAAACTGTGCCAAAATTGTTTGGTCCTGAACCCTTCCCAGAGCAAATATAGACTCAAGGTAAGAAGCGGGTAGATCATGTTCAACTTGGACATAAAGGAAAGCCCGAAAAAAATACCCGCGATAAATATCCAATACCCTGTCTTTTTTCGAAATAAAATATACACCCCTACCACAAAAAAGAAGGTGCAGATGTGTTCAGACATGACACCTTGTAGACTTCCAAAAAGGCTTTCAAAAACAACACAGAATATGGCAGACCAAAAGGCTATTTTCTTCGAAGTAAAATCTTTTCCGATAAGATAGGTGAACAATCCAGTCAGGGCTACCAAGAGCGATCCAAAAAAACGAATGGCGATAAAACTCTTCCCAAACAGTTTGATGATGACGGCAAAAAACAAAAAGGTAACAGGGGGTTTCAAGTCCCAAAGCTGTGTATAGGGCAAGTGGCCGTCTACCCAAGATTGCCCCATAATGATGAAGGTGCTTTCGTCCCGATCAATATAGTCCCTGAAGAAAAAGGGAAAACGGATAAAGAATGCTACCAAGAATAGAATCAATAGGACCGTTTTCCAGTCAAGGTCTTTGTACGTGATTTGGCTGATTTTTTTAAGCACGGTCTTGGTCGGGTTTATTGACCATTAATGATCATCTTTGCAATATAGATAAATTTGTATGTTTTGAGTGATTCTGAAGCTGTGGAAAAATTATCGGAACGGGACAAAAAACATCTTTGGCACCCCTTAACCCAACACAAGACCCATTCAACCATGTTGGGCATAACCAAGGCCCAGGGTGCTTTGCTATATGATGAGGACGGGAAGGAATACGTGGACGGCATTTCATCATGGTATTCCTGTATGTACGGGCATTGCAACCCCTTTATTTTGGAAAGGGTTATGGAACAGATGCAGAGTCTGGACCAGGTAGTGTTCAGTGGATTTACGCACGAGCCGGCTGTAAAACTTTCGGAAGAGCTCATCAAAATCCTTCCGGAAAATCAAGAGAAACTATTTTTTTCCGACAATGGTTCCACTTCTACGGAGGTGGGAATCAAAATGGCGCTGCAGTACCATTTTAACAAAGGGGGAAAACGCAATGTCATGCTGGCATTTGAAGAAGGATTCCACGGGGACACCTTTGGGGCCATGTCGGTTTCTGGACTTTCGGTCTACAATGGTCCGTTTGAGGATTTCTTCATTGAGGTGGAACGGATTCCAGTGCCCACTTCGGAAAATATCGAGCCGCTTTTGAAGCAATTGAAAAAGCGGATGAAGAAAAATAATATTGCCGGCTTTATCTATGAGCCTTTGGTTCAAGGAGCGGCCGCCATGAAGATGCATTGTGCCGAACATTTGGAAAAAGTACTTTCCCTTTTAAAAGAGCACGGTGTTTTGTTGATTGCTGATGAAGTGATGACCGGATTTGGCAAAACGGGAAGGTATTTTGCCTCGGATTATTTGGAAACCAAACCGGATATCATGTGTCTGTCCAAAGCATTGACGGCGGGACTCATCCCAATGGGTCTAACGACTTGTTCCGAAGAAGTATACATGGCTTTTTACAGTGATGATGTCACTAAAGGCTTGTTCCATGGACATACCTATACGGCAAATCCGTTGGCATGTACAGCGGCTTTGGCAGCGTTGGAGTTGCTCCAGACCGATGCCATCCAACAAAACATCCAAGAAATTTCAGCATGGCACCGAGAGTTTGACGAAGAAATCAAACAGCATCCCCAAGTAGCCAATACTCGGCAATTGGGGGTCATCTATGCGTTGGATTTGAATGTGCAAATGGAGCGCTACGGAAATTTGAGGGACAAACTGTTCAAGCATTTTATGAATCATGGGGTATTCCTGAGACCGTTGGGCAATACCATTTATATTTTGGCCCCTTATGTGACCACCAAACCACAGATGGAACGAATTTATAGTGCGATAAGGTCCGTTGTCGGATTGGTTTAAATCCTTTTTATGCTCAAAGAACCCATTTCCATAACCGCATTGGCTTCCGTTTCCGCACTTGGGGAAACCCAGGAAGAAATATGGCAATCGTATTGTTCCGATAACCATTTTTTGACCAACGATCTAATTGGGAAACAATCGGTTTGGGCATCACGGTTAACGGAAACGACCAAGCAACAGATTGAAGCTTTGAGAAGCTCAGATGCTAAATACAACCATTTGGATGATTCCGTGTTGTTCGCACTCTATGCAGCCCGGAAAGCCATTGAGCAGGCAAGTTGGGGAACAGATGACCATTTTGGGGTCAACATTGGTTCATCACGTGGGGCCACCGCCCTTTTTGAAAAATACCACGAAGAGTTTCTAAAAAAAGGAAAATCTTCTACCCTTTCTTCGCCAACCACTACGTTGGGCAATATTTCATCTTGGGTGGCACATGATTTAAAGGCCAAAGGCCCGGAAATCTCCCATTCCATTACCTGCTCTACAGCCCTTCACGCAGTGTTGAATGCCGTGGCTTGGATACAAAGTGGCATGGCAGATAAATTTTTGGTAGGCGGCAGTGAGGCTCCCCTCACCTCGTTCACGATTGCACAAATGCAGGCCCTTAAAGTATATTCCAAGGTGTCATCTCGAGCGCAGTCGAGAGATGATTTTCCATGCAAATCCATGGATTTGGAAAAAAAACACAATACCATGGTGTTGGGGGAAGCCGCTGGAATGGCCTGCCTGGAAAAAGGATTTAAACCAAATGCATTGGCGATGATCGAAGGAGTTGGCTATGCCACCGAACCGTTGGAACACAGTGTTTCCATTAGTACAGATGCCCAATGTTTTCAGGATTCGATGCGTATGGCTTTGGGTCATAGTGATCCAGATGAAATCGACGCCATTGTGATGCATGCCCCAGGTACGATCAAGGGGGATGAGACCGAGTACAACGCCATCAAAAAAGTGTTCTGTAACAAAACACCATTTTTGACTACCAATAAGTGGAAAGTAGGTCACACCTTCGGAGCTTCTGGCTCGCTCAGTCTGGAAATGGCTGTTTTAATGCTTAACCACCAGAGGCCCATATCCATTCCGTTTGTTACGTACGATGCACTTCCAAAAACCATCAAGAAAGTCATGGTCAATGCCGTAGGCTTTGGGGGGAACGCAGTATCGATTTTACTTTCCAAAAGATAACTTTTCGGACTACAGAATATCCGCACAAAGTCTTATCTTGACATTTAGTACCAACTTTAAATTTTGTTGCCATGGAAAATTGGTTTGCCGCTTTAACCCTTTTTGAGAAGGTCTATTGGATAGTTGCCATTGCTGGCTCTGCTATCTTATTGGTATTGGTTGTTATGACGTTGGTCGGTGGCGATGTGGACGACATGGGAGATGTTGACACTGACATTGAAGCCGATACTGGGATCCATTTTCAATTCTTGTCTTTTAAGAACCTGATGGGCTTTTTGACCATTTTCGGATGGTCTGGAATAGCCTGTATTGATAATGGGCTTTCCACAGGACTCACCATTTTAATTTCCGTATTCTGTGGATTGTTGATGATGTTGGCCATGGCTTCGTTGTTCTATTATTTGGCCAAACTGCAAAGCAGCGGCACCCTCAATCTGAGGAATGCCGTGAACCAAATAGGAGAAGTCTACCTGACCATTGGTGCCAACCGCAGCCGTATCGGAAAGGTTTCTGTCAACGTACAAGGAACTTTAAGGGAGCTACAGGCGCTTACCGATGAAGACCAGGATTTGGTGCAGGGCAATGTAGTGAAGGTCCAAGAAGTGACCGACACCGGAATATTGATCGTTAATCTTTTAAATAAATAATCAGCATGCTAACACTACCATTACAAATGGGCGGAGGGGCCACGTTGCTGGCCATAGGTTTCGCCATACTGTTTTTCTTCATCGTCATTATCTCCTTTATCCGGAGGTATAAAAGATGTCCATCAGACCGTATTCTTGTGGTTTACGGTAAAGTAGGTACTGGGAATTCAGCTAAATGTATCCATGGTGGCGCCGCTTTTGTGTGGCCCGTGATCCAGGATTATGAATTTTTGGATTTGACCCCTATTTCCATCGAAGTTGATTTGACCAATGCTTTGAGTAGGCAGAACATTCGGGTAAATGTGCCTTCCCGTTTCACTATCGGTATTTCCACCGAACCCGGAGTGATGCAAAATGCAGCCGAGCGTTTGTTGGGCCTTGGGTTGAAAGAGGTCCAGGAGTTGGCCAAGGAAATCATTTTTGGTCAGTTGCGTTTAGTGGTGGCATCCATGGACATAGAGGAAATCAATGCGGATAGGGACAAATTTTTGACCAATA
Organism: Allomuricauda sp.; assembly: GCA_020434915.1. Lineage (GTDB taxonomy): Bacteria > Bacteroidota > Bacteroidia > Flavobacteriales > Flavobacteriaceae > Flagellimonas. The sequence goes on from JAGQZL010000094.1 coordinate 5,397, forward strand.
TCTCCCAAAGTGTGGAGTCGGAGTTGAAAAAAGTGGGTCTAAAGCTCATCAACGTGAACATTACGGATATTGTGGATGAGTCCGGCTATATTGAAGCTTTGGGTAAAGAAGCTGCCGCCCACGCCATCAACGCTGCCAGAAAATCCGTAGCCGAGAAAAACAGGGATGGTGCCATTGGTGAGGCCAATGCTGTTCAGGACGAACGTTCCCAAGTCGCTGCTGCCAACGCGAAAGCGGTGGAAGGGGAAAACTTGGCCAAAATAGACATTGCCAATTCAGATTCCTTACGTCGTCAAAGAGAGGCCGAGGCCGAAAGAACAGCGATTGCCTCCGAAAAAGTACAAGCTGCAAAGGCTTTGGAAGAATCCTATTCCGCGGAGCGTGATGCGGAAGTTGCAAGAGCGGAACGGGAACGTAGCTCCCAAATGGCCGATATTGTTGTACCTGCCCAAATTGATAAGCAAAAAGTGGAGATTGAGGCCGAGGCTGAAGCGGAAATGATCCGTAGAAGGGCCAAAGGTGAGGCAGATGCGATACTGTTCAAGGCCCAAGCCGAAGCAAAAGGTATTTTTGAGGTATTGACCAAACAGGCCGAAGGTTTGGATAAAATCGTTCAGGCTGCGGGAAACAATCCAAAGGATGCCGTGTTGTTGTTGATTGCCGACAAGCTTCCTGAATTGGTGGAGAAACAGGCTGAAGCCATCAAGAACATCAAGATTGATAAAATCACGGTTTGGGATTCCGGTAGCAAAAAAAAAAAAAAAAAAAACTCCACCGCCAATTTTATCTCAGGAATGTATAAATCAGTTCCACCATTGCAAGAGATGTTCAACATGGCGGGAATGGATTTGCCCGAGTATCTGAAAGGTAAGGATGTAAAATCGCTGGAAGGCGATTCAGAACCATCAAAACCTACCAAAGAATCGGACGATACGACTGAGGAATAGTCCATAATTAACATTTGAAAACAAAGAAAACCGGAGCCCTTGCTTCGGTTTTTTGGTGTTAAAGACTATTTTTGACCTATGAATCAGACACGACACAATTGGACCAAGGAAGAAATCCTTGCCATCTATAATAAACCGTTGATGGAGTTGCTGTATGAGGCAGCTACCGTTCACAGACAGTTTCACGACCCGAATACGGTACAGGTATCCACTTTGCTTTCCATCAAAACAGGCGGATGTCCCGAGGATTGTGGGTACTGCCCCCAAGCAGCCCGCTACCACACCCATATTGAAGGGAATGATCTCATGTCCGTGCAACAGGTGAAGGCCCAAGCGCTTCGTGCCAAATCATCTGGAAGTTCCAGGGTGTGTATGGGTGCCGCCTGGAGAAACGTGAAGGATGGACCTGAGTTTGACCAAGTGTTGGAAATGGTGCGAACCATCAACAAATTAGATATGGAAGTGTGCTGTACCTTGGGTATGGTCACTGAAAACCAGGCCAAACGATTGGCAGAGGCCGGACTCTATGCCTACAACCATAATTTGGATACTTCCGAAGAGTATTACAAGGAGGTGATTTCCACACGTGGGTACGAAGATCGTTTGCAGACCATTGAAAATGTACGTAAAACCAATGTAACCGTCTGTAGTGGGGGAATCATTGGAATGGGAGAAAATGTGGAAGATCGCGCCGGCATGTTGGTCGCCCTCTCAACCTTAAATCCTCAACCGGAATCGGTGCCGATAAATGCATTGGTGGCTGTGGAAGGAACCCCTATGGAAGATGAGAAGCCCGTAGAGATTTGGGAAATGATACGGATGGTGGCCACCACCCGAATTGTGATGCCCCAGACCCAAGTACGACTTTCTGCCGGAAGGACCGAAATGACACGGGAAGGACAGGCCATGTGCTTTTTTGCAGGGGCCAATTCCATTTTTGCAGGGGATAAACTGTTGACCACTCCCAACCCGGACGTCAATGAGGATATGGAAATGTTCAAACAATTGGGATTGACACCCCAAAAGCCCTTCATCAAGATTTCGCAACCACAAACGGTGGAAGCTGCCGATTCACAATATGCGTCCTTGGGAGAAAAACCCAAGTGGTCCAGACCGGGTCATGCCATTGATCGTAACGAGGCTGCAAAGGAAAAAGGGAAAGTAGTCTCCAAAAGTTAAGGTCGGGTTACAATTTCAAAACGTTTTAGTAATTTAGGTGTTTCAAATTCCTTGAAATCTTGAAGCTGAACCTTGAACAGATACCTAGGGAAAAGACCCTCAACAAGAAGGACTTTATCCAAAAATACTTCAAGCCCCAAAAGCCTGTGGTCATTGAGCGCTTTATTGAGGATTGGCCTGCCTATTCCAAATGGAATCTGGATTATATTAAAGATGTGGCTGGCGACAAGGAAGTGCCGCTTTATGATGACCGTCCCGTAAAACATGACGAGGGATTCAATGAGCCGCATGCTAGGATGAAGATGTCGGATTATGTGGATTTGTTGAAGAGTGGACCCACCCGTTACCGCATATTCCTTTGGAATATCCTAAAGGAAATCCCGGAACTCCAGAAGGATTTTACCTATCCTGATTTTGGATTGAAGTTGATGAAGGGATTGCCCATGCTGTTCTTTGGTGGGGAAGATTCCTATACGTTTATGCACTATGATATTGACTTGGCCAACATCTTCCATTTTCATTTTGAAGGGAAAAAGCAGTGCATTCTGTTTTCACAATCAGAAACCAAATACCTGTATAAAATACCACATTCGCTGATTACTCGGGAGGATATTGATTTTGATAAGCCCGATTTGGAAAAATGGCCTGCATTGCAACATGCAAAGGGGCATATTGCGGATTTGGAACATGGGAATGTGCTTTACATTCCTGAAGGCTACTGGCATTATATGAAGTATGTGACCCCTGGATTTTCCATGAGTTTACGATCCATAGCCAAAAAACCCAAAAACTTGAGCAGGGCGGTCTACAACATTTTTGTGATGCGGCATTTTGACAATATGATGCGCAAATGGAAAGGGCAGCAGTGGATTGATTGGAAAAATGAACAAGCCGTGTTAAGGACACAAAAATTGATGGTTCAAGGTTAGTTTGGACTACTTCACCAACGCATTGATTTTTTCGTAGACCAGATGGCTTTCCCAGCCACGGTACAGTAGATAGTCGGCCAATTTTTTCTTTCGTTTTAATGGGTTGGATTCCTTGATGGCGTCCAAACGCTTTTGGGCCAATTCATCAAAGGCTTCCAGATAAGCTTCATGGTCAATTTCCTTAAGGGCACTTTTAATGTTGAAGGCAGAAATGTCCCTAAGCTGTAGTTCGCGTACAATCCTATTTTTGCCCCATTTCTTGATGTTGAACTTTCCTCGGGCAAAACTTTTGGCAAAACGTTCTTCGTTCAGGTAGTTTTCTTGGATGAGGTGGCCCACAATCTGGTCAATGGCTTCGGGAATCATCTTCATGTTCCTTAGTTTTTCTATGACCTCTTTGTGGCAGCGTTCCTGATAGGCACAATAATGTTCCATTTTTTTGGTGGCATCTTGTACTGAGAAATGCTTGCTATATGAAAATTGATTTTCCATCCAGCATCAGTTTTTAGTAACCACTATTTCAAGCTCTGTGGAGGTAATCATTGTTTTCCCATTACTGGACTGAACATTGGCATTTTCATCTGAAACCGTGTATCCGGCATCCGGCAATACAAGCTTGATTTGCCAATTAGGCTGGGTCTGTGTGACCTTTATTTTGACATGGGAATCATTCTTTTCATACCAAATGGAAACCTCATTCTCTGCAATTTTTACATTTTCCAAGGAAGCATTGTTCCATTCCGAGGGCATTTGAGGTTCAATTTCTACGACCTTATCGTACGCTTTTGGGTGAATACCGAAAAATTGATTTACAATGGGAACGGCAAAAGCATAAATATTCCAAGCTTGGGTCATCATGCCATAATCAGGGGAAACTTCATACATACTACCTGGAAGGGCATAGCTGAAAGTGCGTGTCATCCTTTTTAGATAGTCCAAAGCTTCATTTGGGCGGCCATAATTGTTTTCGGCTACGGCTTGCACACCAGTAGGTAATGTCATCACCGCTCCGGTATAGGAAAACACTTTACTTCCTTTAAAAGACCCTTCGTCCATACCGGCTGAGGCATCCCTGTCGATACCAGTAACGAACATTCCGAAGGGATTGGTGTATTTTTTTGCATTGTCCAATGCAATTAGAGCTTTTTCAGGGTCGGCAATACCCATTTCCATAGGAGTATTTACCACCCAATTGTGATGGAGGACAAAAGGTCTTGGGCTGGATGATGGGTTTTTCAAAATTTGGTCCCGTGTTGCTTTCAATTCCTCAACGGCCCATGGTTTGTTCAAGGTGTCCGCACGAACCAAGGCGTCCTCAATCAAGTGCAATGCCTGCTCATCAGTGCCGATGAAATCTGCATAGGAGCCAAATTCTTCCGACCAAAATTCGGCGTTGATCTTTTGTTTTATGTTGAGGGCGAATTCCTCGTATTCCCTTGCCAGATCAGATTTATTCAATGCATTCGCCATTTTGGCGGCATCCTCAAATGCTTTTTGGGTGTAAGTGGCTACGTCGATCATTTCGCTGTTTAGACCATGGATTTCCATCATCCCAAAACCATCTGGGAAAAGATTTTGATTGGCATCGTTTTCTTCCAAGAGCCATTGGAGTCCTTTTTGA
>JAGQZL010000095.1 GCA_020434915.1 Allomuricauda sp.
TTCCTCTCCCGTGAACAAAATGAACAGAGCCGAACGCTTGGTGGGGTACTTGCCCAAATTCTCCAACATGGAGAGCACTGCGGTCACCCCAATGGCGTTGTCCCGTGCCCCGTTGTATATGGAATCCCCTTCGGCATTTGGTTGTCCAATGCCCACGTGGTCATAGTGTGCGGAGTAGATTACGTATTCGTTTTTGAGTGTTGGGTCGGTACCTTCCAAAACGCCCACCACATTTTGCGTTGGTAGGGTGGTCTTGCTTTGCCCATCCGATTTAAGACTGTACGATAACTGCATGTCTTTCACGAATCCGGGATCAGCGGTTTTGGTGTTTACCCATACATGGGGAATTTCGGTGGTTTCGGAAGCGTCATCGGGGCTTTTTACTCTGGTACCCCCTCCGATGTAATGTTTCAAACGGGTCCACATGGCTTCATCAAACTGCACCAGTTCCATAAGTCCTTTGGCACCCATTTCCTTGGCGCGTGCAATTTTTTCCCTCGTACTTCGGAACATTTGGCCAGCATCTTGCCCTGCTTCACTGCCTCCCAAGACAACCACCATTTTTCCGGTAACGGTCATCCGTTTAAAATCCTCTTCGGTGCCATAGCCCAAAAACACGGCTTCACCGGATTGGTCAATTTCAGGGATGGTAAAAGCGGCCAGCAATGGGTAGGCCACCCCGTTTAGACTGAGTTGCAGTTCCTTGGGCGCGCCTGTTTGGACCAAATCAAATTTTTGGAAGTATGAATCGGTACCTGGAATGGGCTGGGCTCCATTTCTTCTCAATTCGTTGGCCAAATAACTGGCGGCAATCTTGTTGCCACGGCTTCCCGAGGCCCGACCTTCCAAAAGGTCGTCTGCCAAGAAATAGATGTGACTTTTTATGGTGTTCTCGTTTACGGTGGCCGCGGCTTTTTCCTCATCCGTTTGCGCAGAGAGGATACCGATCAACAAAAAGGCAATGCAAAGGGTAAAGTTATTTTTCATAAGGTGATGTGATTCGTGTTACTGTTTTTAAAGATAGCCAAAAAGCCTATTGACCCGAAGGGACGTTTCCTTGCTCGTTCAAAATACCCTCCATTTTTAAATGGGTGATAACGGGTTGTTTGGCCATGCGCACCAAGGTTACATGATCAAAGGCCATGGAATCCAGAGGATTTTGGCTACCGCCCGTAGTGCCCAAAATGGTATAGCTATGCCCTTTGCGCATTTGGTTGGAAAAGGAATGAAAATGCCCATTGATCACGGTGTAGTCACGGTCGGCCAAAAGGTCTTCCAATGGTCCAAGCCCCTTCTCGTCCTCCCGCATCCAGAGAGGTTTGTGCATAAGCACGAAGGTCCATTTTACATCGGGGTATTTTTTCAGCACCTCGGCATAATAGTCGAGTTGGGCCTTGCTCATGCCGCCAATCCTGCGTTCGGGCATATGGTAGTATTCGGAGTCTTCGTATTTGCCTTCGATTTCCCCATCAATGATCTTAAGGGCAACGGCGCGGGCCTCATAAATTTCTATCATCCGTTGTTCCTCATAATCCTCGGAATCCATCATCAGGAACAACACATTTTCGTACACAAAATGGTAGTACCTGGGACCAAAACGGTTTTTCCAAAATTCCCGCATGGTGGGATTGGTCAAGTCATGGTTACCGCCCAAATGGAAAAAGGGCATGTGTAATTTAGCGGTCCGGTCATCAAAAGAATCCCATTCCTTTTTTAGTTGAAGGGAATCCTCGGTACCTCCGTCAATAAGGTCGCCCACGCTGAGCACAAAGGTGGGGTCCAGCTGATTGAGTTGCTTTACGGCGGTGTTGTACACCCCTTCACGTTCGCCACCGTTGAGGTCAGAAATAATGGCAAAGGTGAAATCATCTTCCGTGGGTTCAAATTCGTCACTGGTCCAAGGGGTGGGGCCTTCGGTAATATCGTGGACAAATTTAGGAGGTGCTGGTTGAGTCTCTTGTTTGCAGCCGACAAAACTGAGGACAGCAAGAGAAAGGAGGAGTTTGGTTTTCATGTTGTTGACTTTTGAAGAAGTCTATAAACGTACCGATTTAGGGGGTCATTTCCAAAGGAAATGTTTTTGGCGACAAGGGTTATTTCGACCAGCGTTTGGATTTTTGGTTTTAGCAGTTGAGAATTTGGTCACAATTGGAAATTACTCTATGCCAAATTTGCTCATGACTTCCTCTCGGATGTTTTCTGGAGCCATGTTTACACCGGGTTGCGAGCCAAATATTTGATAGCCGAATTCAACACCGTAAATCCTGTCGATGAGCAATTTGGCAGGGATTGGTTTGAGCTCTTCTTTTTTTACGGCATTCAAAACAACTGGAAGGTATCGTTTCATGGTTTCAATGTCGGAATGTTGTACCATTAGCCACATAATATGGGCGTATTTGTCACCGACCATACTTTTCCCAATATACACCCCATGGATTTGGAATAAGGAATCAATAACTTTCATATTTTGACGGGACATCGCGATCATTATTTGATCAGAAACAGGCTGCTTACGGACACTTTTATCATCTTTTCCCAATTGGGCCATACGTCGGGTCAAAGCATCATCCAAATTGTTTTGTTCGATGTAGGTATCTATATCGAACGGGGTATTGGTAACGTTTAGGGGACCACAAGCTTGAAGAATTTTATCGTAGGTAATTTGGAAATCTGTATATAAACTGGTGTAATGTTTTAGTTCTTCGAGTATTTGGCACCCCTTTTCTTTTTGCGTCATTTTTTCCAAAGCCAATTGGATATTTTCTTTCGGTTCATTTAATCTGTAAAGCGCTATTGCAATATTCCAATAGTCAAGGGCATTGAAGTTTTCCACTTTTCCGCCAGTGGCACGTTGGGTACTTTCCAAACTTGCCTTGGCCACGGCCATGTCATAATCGGTCACGTTGTCTCGTTGAACAATATCCATGGTCAGGATTTCAGTTTCAAAATCCGACCCTTCTTGGATTTGCGATATACCTAGAAGTGGAATAAGGAACAGCGTTATTTTAAAAATGCGTTGCATGGCCATATTGTCTAGTTGTATGTCTCTTTACCGGTTGTTTCTGTAAGTTCAGTAAAGGATTGCATGAATTTTTTCAATCTCCTTTCTGTCTCCATGTCTTTGATAGTGCCTTTGTCGTCCACTTTTCCCTTAATACCTTGGATAAGAAGCGTAGTGTCCTGGGTGAAAATCGTCTGGACAGTTTTCATGATCAATTTCAGTTCTTCATACCCTTTTTCGCCATTGGCGGAAGCGGTGATGAGTCCAATGGGTTTATCAGAAAAAACAACGGTGGACACACACCATTCAATAGCGTTTTTGAGCCCGCTGGGAATACTGAAAACATATTCGGGAGTGCAGATGATGATCCCATCTGCATTGGCAATTTGATTTCGGAAGGAAACGATTTCTTCAGGTACGTTTGTATCGGTAAATTCTGTTCTGAAATGAGGTAACTGTGCCAAATCATCCCATATCTGAAAATCAAATTCGGCTTTTCCCGATTGTGCCAAATAGTGAAGGATGGCTAGATTGGCCGAATTCCGACTGGCACTTCCACAGATTCCGATGATGTTTTTCTTTTTAGCCATGGCAATCCAATTCTTGGATCTATTTTTTGTGGTTCCGTAAATTTTCTTCCACCCTGAATACCACAATTCTTCTGATGAGGTCATAAGGCATGGGCCGATCTAATGGAAACTGAACCGAACCTTTTCCTTGTTTATAGTGTGATAGTTCTTCGGCAAATTGCTCATGTCCAGAAGGGGTGGCATAGAATCCGATATGGTTCTTGTAACCAGCAAAATAAACTAGGGGTTTGCCATATGTCTTGTATCCGGGCATACCGTATGCCATAAGTTCCACTGCCTCTGGGGCCGCTTCTTTGATGATTTTCCGAATCTCTTGCAAATGGTGCTGCACTTCTTCGGGAAATTGGACAATGTATTGGTCTATTTCGTTCATGGTTGTGGTGTCAGTCGACCTTAAAGATAACGCACATCTGTTGGAGAACCATTAAAAAAGGTAACCCAATCTAACCCCTCCAAAATAATTACGGCCATTTCCCGGATAAAAATACCGGGGTTGCGCACCACCAAACCCTACGGCATTGATCAATACGGATTGGGCATAGTTTGTGTCAAAAACATTGTTGATCCCTGCATTGATGCCTATGGATAGGTTTTGGGTCAAGGAAGTACGATAGCCCAGCTTCAAATGGAAAACGTTGAACGAGTCACTGTAGGCCGAAGCGGCATCAGTAAGTGGAATTTTGTCCACAAACTGATGGGTGAGGTTCAGCGATAGGCCACTCAAATGCTGAAGGTCCAGTCCAGAACTCAATCGATGTTTGGGCACCCCCGTCAGAGGATTTCCGGAATAATCGTTGTCCCCGTCCACAAAATCCACAAAACTATGGTCACTCAGCGTATAGCTAATATGGGGCATCAGGGAAATGGATTTTGAAAGTATACCACGGTAGCGTATATCCAGTTCCAACCCTTGATGACGTGTTTTCCCAGCATTTTTCCCAATGTATTGGTCCTCACCCACCCGCTGTGCCACCAATAGGTTTTTGATGTCCATGCGGTACAGGGTAAGATTGAGCAATAAATGTTTTTGGAGCCATTCCAACTGTCCACCAATTTCATAGCTGGTCCCAGTCTCCTGGGCAATGTCTGGATTGATGATACCGTCCGGGGTCAGCGATTCCTCCAAACTTGGATTGGAGAATCCTCGGCTTACATTGGCATACAGTTGACCAATTTTTAAGGCGTATTTTAATCCAAAGTTGGGCAACAGAATGGCATCAAAATTTCTGGTTGCAGAGGTATTCTCGTCACCGGTATTGAACAGATCGTTGAACCGGTAGTGGGTCTTGTTCAAATGGAGACCCAACTGTGCTGACAACCGGTCCGAAAATGGATAGGTGAGTGTGCCGAACAAGTTGAACTGCCTTCGGAATTCAGTATTTTGGCTCAAACGATCTCCCTGTAGACTGCCATTGCCATTGTTCTCAGCATAAAGGTTTTGAAAAGTGCCCCAATGGTATTCATCCTTGTAAAATTCAGCACCAAAAACATATTGGGCCTTGCCCAAATCACCATCAAACTGGGAACGAAAACCGAATCCGTTGGTAAACTCATCCAATATATTGAAGGGGCGGGGTTCGTAATGGTCCAAATAGGTGTAGAAAACACTGGTGGTATTCTTCAACTTTTCTGAAAACCGATAGGTGTGGCCCAACCCTGTGAGTACATATTTGTTCGCTTCGTACCCTTGTGCGGCCAACCAATTGGAAGCGGCCCGGGTGGGGTCTTCCTCAAAATCGGTTTGGTTGATGGAACTCGGAATATGAGCCGTGTAGTCGATATAATTCAACAAATAAGAGAGGGAACTTTTGTTTCCCAATCCAACCGTAGTGTTCAATAAAATCCCATCGCGTTCGAACTGGTCGTTCTCTCTATACCCATCCGTTTCCAAATGGTTGTAGGTGAAGGTCAGCTGAAAATGGTCTTCCGAATGTGTGAAGGCGAGGTTGTCCTTCAACATATTGTAAGACCCGAACGAGAATGAATTGGTGAGCTTGGTTTCATCTTTAAAGGGCGTTTTGGTATTCAGGAGGATGGCTCCGCCCAAGTTGGAACCGTATGCAGTTCCCTTGGGTCCTTTGATGACCTCAATGGAGCCCAGGTTTTCAAAATCATAGGCCTCAATGGTCGAAAACCCTGTGCCATTGGTCACGGGGATACCATCAAAATACAGCCGAAGCTTATCCGTGCCATACGGGGTTCTGGCCCCCACGCCGCGGATGGTGATACGGTTGGTGTTCAATGCACCCGAAAGCATGTACACCCCGGATATTTGATTGATGGCCGAGGGGAAATCCGTTGGGTTGAAACGTTCAAAGGTTGTTGTGCCAATGGAGGACGACACCGTAATCCCCGTAGCTTTTTTGGGAACCCCGTCGTTTAACAAAATAACCTCGTCCAATTGGGTGATGGAATCTTTTTGGCTGATTTGTGCCAAAAGAATGGCAGGTAATAATAAGTAGAATAGGGGAACAAAGATTCTCATTTCACAGAAGCAGCAGCGATTAATTTTTAAGATGAATTGTTTTGCCCGATTTGGCACTTCGTCGGGCCGCATCCAAGATTTCGACAACGGTCATATTGTTTTCCAATGCGGAAAGGTCGTCGGGACTTAAGGTGACAGTGCCACGAATTACTGCCGCGAAGAGTGAAAATGGATCATTATAAGGAGCTACTCTCTCTTCCAGTGTTGCCGTTTCTTCTTGAAAACCGTCATAACCTTCCGCTATTCGAACCCGTAGCGTATTTCTGTTATCCGCATAGATGGCTCCGGTTAAGCCATAAAGCTCCATATCTTTTCTCCCAATGGGCCAGTTCCAGGAAGGTTCCAAAATGGCCTGGCAATCATCATAGGTAAGGATAATGGTGGCATCATCATCCACCTTGGGATTGTTTTCCGCTTGGAGCTGTTGGGTCACGGCCGTGACAGTATTGGGTTTCTTTCCTTTTTTGAGCCATGTCATTAAATTGGCCCCGTAACAGCCAAAATCCGTAATGGCACCTCCCCCATTGAGCACAGGATCTTGCAACCACTCCAAAAACTCTTGGTTCACTCCAATTTTGACAGGACCCCGATGACCATCACGTACGATAATCTTTCTGAGCTCGCCTATCTTTCCATTGTCCAATAACTCTTTTGCTCGATGGTTGGTAGGGTACCAAGTGGTTTCATAATTGGTAAGCAAATGGATGTTGTGCTTCTGGGCAAGTGCCTTCATTTTTTGGGCATGCTCCATGCTTACGGCCAAAGGTTTTTCCACCATTACGTGGATTCCTTTTGGCGCACAGGTCTGAACAACTTCCAAATGATCATAAATGGTGCCAAAAGCGGTCACGGCCTCTGGTTGGGTGGCTGCAATCATTTCTTCCAAACTATCATAGACCAAATCCATGGAAAAACCATGTTGCTCCGCATACCGTTGGGCCAGTTCTCGATTGGGTTCAGCAATGCCCACAATTTTAATGTCGCCAACATCTTCACGGCCCAAAATCCAATGCACATGGGTGTGGGTAAGTCCGGCCACCCCAATTTTAAGGGGTTTATCCTGGGCAAACGATTGGGAAGTTGTAAAAAATAAACAGGCCATAAAAAACAGGGCAAAGCGTACCATAAAGTCTAGTTGATTTGTGCCCTATAAAAATAGGAACTAATTATCAAGTTCCGCCAATATGGCGGCAGTGTCCTTAATTTCTGCAAACTCATCCTTCAGGTTGGCCAATTCGGTTTGCCAGATGATGTCGGCAGGGTACCTTTTACCATCAATGCCAGCTTTGTCAAAGGCTGCGGTGGCATCGGAAACCAAGGTCACTTCAAAACCAAGGTTGGCCGCCATGCGTACTGAAGTGGAAATGCAGTGCTCAATGGTAAGACCGACAACAACTATTTGGGTAATACCCTCCGATTTCAATCGAGCTTCCAAATCGGTTGCTATGAAAGCACTGTTCACCGATTTTTCAAACACGGGTTCATTGTCCAAAGGGAATACCAACGGATGAATCACATTTCCATTTTTGGTCGGGTGTAAAGGGGAATTTGGACTGGTGGAATTGTGCTTTACATGAAAAACGTGCCATTGCTTCTTTCTAAATACGTTCAAAATTTTGCCACAATTCTGCTCGGCATCCAAATTGTTCCGCTCGGTGCCATAATAGGATGTTTCCAAAAGTCCTGTTTGAATGTCTATCAGTAAAAGGGCGGTCATCTCTTAAAAATTTAAGCCTAAAGGTACAGCAAAATGGAGGATGCCTTTTCTTGATATCTTCATTGATAAATTTGATTTTTAGGTGCGGGCCACAATGGCTATTTTTAGACAAATTTTTTACATGAAGATTGTCTCGTACAACGTGAATGGTGTAAGGGCCGCCATGAACAAAGGTTTTGTGGAGTGGTTACAAACTGTGGACCCCGATGTGGTCTGTTTGCAAGAGACCAAGGCCATGAAGGAGCAGGTGGACACCCAATTGTTTGAAGAAGCCGGTTTTGAACATCACTATTGGTTCAGTGCCCAAAAAAAAGGATACAGCGGTGTGGCCTTGCTATGCAAGGAAGAACCTGATCATATCGAATATGGCACAGGCATCGATTATATGGACTTTGAGGGACGCAACATTAGGGCCGATTTTGGGGATCTGTCCGTGATGAGCATGTACTTGCCATCCGGGACCAATATAGAACGAATTGACCACAAGCTGATGTACATGTCCGATTTCCAAAACTATGCTGATGAATTGAGGAAGTACCGCCCCAATCTGATTGTTTGTGGAGATTACAATATTTGCCACGAAGCCATTGATATCCATGATCCGGTCCGGAACAAAAATGTGTCCGGCTTTTTGCCCGTAGAGCGGGAGTGGATCGGGAATTTTATCAAAAGTGGGTTTATTGACAGTTTTCGCCATTTCAACAAAGACCCCCACAATTATACCTGGTGGACGTACCGAGCCAATGCAAGGGCCAACAACAAGGGCTGGCGTTTGGATTATGGCATGGTGGCAGAACCGTTGGAAGACCGCTTGAAACGATCGGTGATTTTATCCGAAGCCAAGCACAGTGACCACTGTCCCATTTTATTGGAAGTAGAGAATTAACAATTGCATAAAGACCATTGTTGGGGTTTGACTACCTTTAAGGGTCCTAAATTTGGAGAAGAATGAAATACACAAGAATTCCACATACCGATATCCGCATCAGTAAAATTTGCTTGGGCACCATGACATGGGGCAGGCAGAACAATGAGGACGAAGCGCATGAACAAATGGACTATGCCTTGGATCAAGGGGTCAATTTCTTCGACACGGCTGAACTCTATCCGATTCCGGCCAAGAAAGAATTGTATGCAGTTACCGAGGAACTGATCGGGAACTGGTTCAAAAAAACCGGAAATAGGGACCGTGTGGTCTTGGCCACCAAGATTGCGGGAAGGGCCGAGTTTACGAAATTCATCCGTACTACGGGATTTAATAGGGAATCCATTGTTCAGGCGGTGGAAGGCAGTTTAAAACGATTGCAAACGGATTATATAGACCTCTACCAATTGCACTGGCCCGATCGGAATACCAATTACTTTGGGCAGCGTGGCTATAATGCCCATGCCATTGATGTTTGGGAGGACAATATTCACCAAGTTTTGGAAACGTTTCGTGACTTGGTGGAAGAAGGGAAGATTAGGCATGTGGGCCTTTCCAACGAAACACCTTGGGGAACTATGCGCTTTTTGGAGGAAAGTAAGGTGCACCAAAGTTTGCCTCGCATGTTGACAATCCAAAATCCGTATAGTTTGTTGAACCGATTGTTCGAGGTTGGGCTATCCGAGATATCCATGCGTGAAAAAATAGGGCTTTTAGCCTATTCACCCCTAGGGTTTGGAACCTTGAGCGGAAAATATTTGGACGAGATTCCACCAAGAAAAGGGAGGATCACCCTGTTTCCAAACTATAACCGTTACAGTGGCGAAACAGCCGTGGAGGCAACGAAGCAGTATGCCGAATTGGCGCGGGAGCATGGATTGAGCATGGCCCAAATGGCACTGGCTTTTGTGAACACCCGACCTTTTGTAACGAGCAACATTATTGGAGCGACCAGTATGGAACAATTGAAGGAAAACATCGAAAGTATTGATGTGGAACTTTCCGATGCCGTGTTGGAGGGCATTGAGGCCATCCACAAAGCCATTCCTAATCCGGCTCCTTAACTATTTCAAACTATAGGCGCGGTATTCATCCCCAGAGGATGTACCCATTTTACCACCTCCGCAGGCGATTACCAGATACTGTTTGCCGTCCACTTGGTAGGTGATAGGAGTGGCATATCCCCCTGCCGGAAGCTGATCCTCCCATAATTGCTTACCGGTCTTTAAGTTGAAAGCCCTAATTTTTTCATCCTTGGTGGCAGCAATGATGGCAATACCACCTTTGGT
>JAGQZL010000096.1 GCA_020434915.1 Allomuricauda sp.
GGATTGTCGCAGACCAAGTACCCCATGTATGCCACTATTTTAGCCAACGTGGTCAACATCACCCTGAATTATTTGCTCATTTTTGGGTCGTTCGGGTTTCCCAAATTGGGCATTGTAGGAGCGGCCATTGGTACCCTGACCTCTAGGGTGATCATGGTTGGTTTCATTTGGTTTTTACTGAAGCGCAAACAGAAGTTTGAATCGTATGTAACGCATTTTAATTTTAGAAAAATAGAGGAAAAGGTACTCAAAAAGATTATGAGTCTTGGGTTTCCCTCCGCTTTGCAGATGTTTTTTGAAGTGGCCATTTTTACTGCAGCCATTTGGTTGAGCGGGGTCTTGGGAAAAAATGCCCAGGCAGCCAACCAGATTGCCTTGAACCTAAGCAGTATGACCTTTATGGTGGGTATGGGACTCAGTGTGGCGGCCATGGTACGTGTGGGCAATCAAAAGGGATTGCAAAATTTCAAGGAGCTCAGACGCATTGCAAAATCACTATTTTTTCTCACACTACTACTCGAGATTGTTTTCGCCACCTTGTTTTTGGTAGGAAGGTATTGGTTCCCTACCATTTATTTGGATGTAGATGATCTAGCGAATCAAATGGACAATGCCGAAGTAATTGCCGTTGCGGCCAAATTATTGCTGGTGGCAGCATTCTTCCAGATTTCGGATGGGCTGCAAGTGGTGGTCTTGGGGGCGCTCCGAGGGTTGCAGGATGTAAAGGTGCCCACATTGATTACCTTCATCGCCTATTGGTTGATCAGTTTTCCCATCAGTTTTTATTTGGGACTGTATACCGATCTAACAAGTACAGGAATCTGGATCGGACTTTTATCTGGGCTATCGGCATCGGCTGTAATGTTGTATCTTCGATTTAATTATTTGACCAGGAAATTAATAGTGGAATAATTAGGATTCCTAAGTTTGGAATCAAATAGAGAACACATGGAAATACCAAAATTTTTGTTGGCGGACAACACGGATTATCCGGATGCCATTTTCATCGTCCATACCGATTACCCCCGGTTTATCATCAATCTGGAAAATGACGAGGTGGAGTGGATGGAGGAATTCTCCAAAGAAGATGAAGCCGATCTCATGGAAGAAGCAGAAAGTCTCATTGAGGCTGCAACTGCGTTTTATGATCGCGAAGTATCAAGATACGACGAATAATGCTGGATCAACTCCTACAGCTGGATAAAGACCTGTTTCTTTTCCTGAACGGAATGGGAACCAAAACTTGGGACGGATTTTGGATGTTCATGACTACCACCCGGAATTCAGCTCCGCTTTATCTACTGCTGCTGTACCTAACCTATAGGCACTTTGGTTTGAAAAAAACAGCCATTGTTTTGGTAGCCGTAGCCCTTTTGATTACTTGCACGGACCAGTTGTCCAACTTTTTCAAATATGGGGTAGGCCGTTTACGCCCATGCCACGACCCGGAGGTGAGCAGTATCATGCGCTTGGTGAAGAGCTATTGCGGCGGGCAATATGGCTATTTCTCGGCCCATGCGGCCAATTCCTTCGGACCTGCTGTATTTTTTATCGTGTTGTTCCATCAAAAAGTTAAGTACATCAGTTGGGTTTTGTTGCTTTGGGCCTGCGTTGTGGCCTATAGCAGGATTTACATCGGTGTGCATTATCCTTTGGATGTGATTACGGGAGCTTTCATTGGTTCGCTCTTCGGATGGTTGTTTGCTAGGTTGGCTATATTTGCATTCCAAAGAATAAGGTCATGATTTCCACCGCCCGATATTGGTTTTTTATCGCCCTGATTGTATTGGTGTATATCATCGGGATGTTTGTGGATCTGTTTGAAAATGATTCCGCACAATTTGCTGTAATGGCCATGCGAATGGTCCAAGAGAACGATTTTTTGAGTCTGTTCAAGGGACCGGAGGAATATTTGGATAAGCCACACATGCACTACTGGCTGGCTGCCCTTTCCTATAAGATTTTTGGCATTCATGATTGGGCATACCGAATTCCGGGTATCCTATCTACCCTGTTGGGTGCCTATAGCTGCTACGGACTTGGAAAACTGCTGTACAACAAAGATGTAGGTCGGTTTGCTTCCTTGATTTTTATGACGGCACAGACCATGGTACTGGCCAATATTGATGTGCGCACCGATGCTGTCTTGACTGGTTTCACCATCTTTTCAATATGGCAGTTGGTGGCCTTTATTGAGAAAAATAGCCTTAGGAATATCGCTCTGGGAGCCTTTGGAGCTGGAATGGCCTTTTCCACCAAAGGTCAGATTGCCTTGGTAGTCATAGGAATTTCTGTATTCTGCCATTTGGCCTACACCCGAAAATGGTACCGATTGCTCAACTGGAAACTTTTAGTGGCCCTTTTGGTATTCGGGCTGACCATCGCTCCAATGTTGTATGCGTATTACCATCAATTTGATCTGCATCCCGAAAAAGTGATTCGAGGGAAAGACCATCGTAGTGGTATCTTCTTTATTTTTTGGGAACAAAGCTTTGAACGGATGAGTGGCGAAGGGGTAGGGAAGAACAGTAGCGATTTCTTCTTCTTCTTCCATACCTTTTTGTGGGTGTTCCTACCTTGGACCGTTTTGGCCTTGATTGGGTATTGGAACCAATTGAAAACGTTATGGCAAGTGAAGTTTGCCTACAAGCCGAATCTGGAGTTTTTGACGCTCGGCGGTATTTCGATTTTGTTCTTTGTCATCAGTTTTGCGCAGTTCAAGTTGCCACACTATATGAACATTTTAATGCCGTTGTATGCCATTCTCTCTGCGGCATTTCTCTATACCTTGTTTCAACTGGAAAAAACCAAGATGACCAAAGTGATCTTGGGTATCCAATATTTTATATTGGGATTGGTGGTGGTGTTTGTCTTGTTGGTCTGTTTTTATGTATTCCCGCTCGAACACTGGTATGGTTATGTGATTTTGATGGTAGCCCTGGCATTGGCAGGATATTTTGTATGGAAAAAGGAAGGTTTGGCCGCCAAGATTGTGACGGTGGGGATTTTTGCTTCAGTATTGTTGAACGGTTTCATGAACGCACATTTTTACCCAAAACTGTTGGAGTACCAGGGAGGTTCCACCATGGCTGAAAAAGTGAGGGAACAGAACATTCCCGTGGATAAGATTTATAAGATTTCTGAGCGGCATACCTGGGCCTTGGATTTTTATGACCAAGACCCTGTGGACATTGTATCCGTTTCAGATTTGAAGGATAAAAAAGACGTTTGGGTATATGCCGATGATAGAGAATTGGAACTTTTGCAGAAAAGCGGGGTTGTCTGGAATGATCAAATTACAGTGGATCAATTTCGAATCACCCGATTACAGATAAAATTCCTCAACCCGAATACACGAGGAGATAAACTAAACCACATGCACTTGGTACATTTGGATTAATCCACGGTATCCAAAACTGGTTTTTTGAAGTGGTATAAGATTCCGAAGAAGGAGGTCAATGCCGTGATCAAAAAGAAGGTAAAACTGATGCTAATAGAAACACCTTCATTTAAACCCAACCATTCAGCTCCATACAAAAAGGTAACCTCCCGACTTCCGATACCTCCAATGGTCAATGGAATTACCGATACGATGGACGATACCAGAAACACAAAAAGATATTCGATGGTATCCGTGGAAATGGTCAATGCTTTCAATATAAAAATGACACAGACCAATTGGGCCAATTGCACCAAGGCGGAATACCCGAACGATTTCCAAAAAACAGGAAGGGTGGTGGGGAAGAATTTCTTGTTCATGAACCAGAATACCAGTAGACTCAAGGGGATGGCAAGCCACAACAACCAACTAAACTGTTGCAAAAAACCATTGTTGGACCACAAGGCAAGGGCACAGGCATAGATGAAAAGTAGCAACATGCCGCTTAAGCGGTCCAACAACAAACTGGACACCACTTTTTTGGTCCCAGGTTGGTATTCCTTTTGGACCACAAAGCCTTTATAGGCATCCCCGCCAATACCCCCGGGTAAAAAAAGATTGTAGAACATACCCAATAGGTACAGCTTTAAATTGCTGCGCTGGGAAAGTCTCGCCCCGATCAGATGAAAATATTCGTTCAAACGGAAAGCAGCAATAACTTTGGAAAGCACAAAAAACAGCAGCGCCAAGAATAGGAAAAAGGGGTCGCTCTTTTTTATGGTTTCCCACACATCCTTAAAGTCTATTTTGGTGAAAATAAAATAGATCAGTGCTGCACTGATAACAATTTTTAAGGCGGTGATGCCTTTTTTACGCAGCTTTTCCGTCACCTATCGTAATTTTTTTGATGCGATATGGGCGTTTCTGTTGGGATTCATAGTAGGTGCGAATCAAGAGCTCCATTACAATCCCTATGGTGAACAATTGGATGCCCCCCAAAATGAACATCATCCCAAAGATTAGCAAGGGTCGGCTTCCGATATCCTGCCCGAAACCAAGTTTCACGATCAACAAATATATATTGATGAAAATTCCCAGAATGACCAACAGTACTCCCAATATTCCAAAAAGGTGGATGGGCCGTTGGAAGTATTTTCGGATAAAAAGGAGCAACATCATGTCTGCCACTACCTTGAACACCCGTTCCAAACCGTATTTGGACACCCCGGCATGGCGGGCGTGGTGTTTTACAGGTACTTGTTTAATTTGGGCACCTTCCAAAAATGCCAAGAGGGTTATAAATCGGTGCATTTCCCCATAAAGGTTCAATCCCTTTGCAATGTCTTTGGTGAACACTTTTAATGCGCAGCCATTGTCCTTAATGTCCAACTTGGTGACCCTTCGCACCATAAAATTGGCAATCTTGGAAGGGATTTTTTTGACCAAGGAATCCTTGCGTTTTTGACGAATGCCTGTGACCACGTCAAACTCTCCACTTACAGCATACTCCAACATATGGGGGATATCTGATGGGTCATTTTGAAGGTCTCCATCCATGGTGATGATGTATTCCCCTTCGGCATAGTCCAAACCAGCGGCCAAGGCCAAGCTCTGGCCATAATTCTTTTTCAGTTCGATGAGGTGCACCTTGGAATCATCCATGTCCTTCACCCGTTGCCGGGTCTTATCGGTGGAAAAATCATCGATATAGACAATCTGGTAGTTGTATCCTTGAAGGCTTTCATGGATTTTCTCGGTCAACAGGACCACGTTGTCCTCCTCATTGTACAAAGGAACCACAATGGATAAAAGGGAATCGGTAACAGTGTTCATTCCGTATAAATTCTGTGCAAATTTATCGCTTTTATTTAAAGTTCCTTGGTAATCTTGTCCAATAGGACTTTTGCGGCATAGAAAGGCGACATTTTATTGTCTTCAATAGCTTTTAACAGCTTTTCTTGTTCCGATTTAAAGGAAGCTTTTTGGTGAAAGAACTGCTTTATTTTGTCGTCCACCGTCTGCATAAACCAATTTTTGTTTTGGTTTTTTCTGTTCTCTTCAAAAAAACCGTTCTTCTTGTTCTGTTGTACGAAGGTTTCCACTACCTCCCAAATCTCATGGATGCCCGTGTTCTCTGTGGCGGAACATTTTAAAACTTTGGGAATCCATCCATTGGCTTTGGGTGGGTAGAGGTGCAATGCCCTGGAAAACTCGGTAACGGCCAATTTGGCTTTTTCGAGATTGCTCCCATCTGCCTTGTTAATGGCGATGGCATCGGCCATTTCCATAATCCCTCTTTTAATGCCTTGAAGTTCGTCACCGGCTCCTGATAATTTCAATAAGAGGAAAAAATCCACCATACTGTGTACGGCAATCTCACTTTGTCCCACACCCACGGTTTCCACCAAGATCACATCATAGCCAGCTGCTTCACATAAGATGATACTTTCTCGTGTTTTCTGGGCCACGCCCCCCAAGGAAGTGCCCGATGGGGAAGGCCGAATAAAGGCATTGGGATCTTTGGAAAGTTCCTGCATTCTGGTTTTATCACCAAGAATGCTGCCTTTGCTCAGCGAACTGGTGGGGTCTACCGCTAAAACTGCCACTTTCTTGCCAAGAGCGGTAAGGGTGCTGCCCAAGGTTTCGATAAAAGAGCTTTTACCAACGCCAGGAACACCCGTAATCCCCAAGCGAATGCTGGTATTGGGTTTTGCCAAACATTTTTCGATGACCCCATTGGCCTTTTCATAATGTGCGGGATTGGTGCTTTCCAATAGCGTAATAGCCTTGGCCAACATGGCTTTGTTTCCGCTGAAGATACCATCCACCATTTCCTCAACGCTGGTTTCCTGCTTTCGGATCGCTTTTATTTTTGAAATGGTGTTGATAGGTGTGTTTTTGTCGCTTGCCAAGTGTCTCTCCCTTTGAGTTTATCACGAAGGTATAAAGTTTTTACGGGTTACTATGAATGGGAATATGGCAAACATTGATCGTTGAGGTCCATTTCACATAAATTTAATAACTGTTTAAGGGTTCTTCCAGTTTCATTTTGGTACCTTTTCCAATTAATGACCGGTGTTTTTATGCTATCGGTCTTATCAACCCTAAAAAAAAAACGAATGAAGACTATTTTTGAAGCGAAGGCTACCAACACGGGTGGTAGGTCTGGACATGTGGAAAGTGAGGACAGTGTATTGGATTTTGCTATTTCCATGCCAACTTCCAAAGGAAAGGCAAATCCAGAGTCCACCAATCCTGAAGAGTTGTTCGCAGCGGCCTATTCCACTTGTTTTGCAGGAGCATTACAGGCTGTTGCCAAAGATCATGGGATAGAGGACTTGGGAGATTTTAGTGTAACCGCCACCATATCGTTCAACAAAGAGGAAGAAGGTTTTTTCTTAGAGGCCACCTTGGATTCCTATTTACCCACTGTGGATAAGGAAACGGGAGAGAAAATCATTAATGATGCCCATGAAATCTGTCCTTATAGCAAGGCAACGAGGGATAACATTACCGTGCATCTGAATTTGTTGTTGGACGAGTAAAAAAATGTAACTATTTAAAAATGAATCCCGTTGATGACTTTCAGCGGGATTTTTTTGTTAAAAATCACCAAAAATCATCCTAATTTGCAACGAGGCGATTTTTGCATCGTCCTTAAGATGAACAACTAAAAAACCAAACATAGAACCAAACGTGTTCCATATAGAACTGGTAGAAAGGTGCAAGGCCAATGATCGGCAGGCACAGGTAAAACTGTACAGGCAGTACTGTGATGGTATGTTTGGGGTGGCCATGCGCTTTTTAAAAAATGCAGATGACGCAGAGGATGTGTTGCAAGAGGCTTTTATAAAGGCATTTCAGCGTATGGACCAGTTTAAGGGAGAAGTCACCTTTGGAGCTTGGCTAAAACGGATCGTGGTGAACGGAAGCATCGATTTCTTGAAATCGAAACACCAAAAGATGGAGGAACTCAATGAAGGTTATATGCATGTTGCGGAGGATGAGGATTGGTCTGTGGAAGAGGGCATTTCCATGGAACAGGTGAAAGAAGCCATAGACGAATTGCCGCCAAAATATAAATATGTTGTGCAATTGTTCTTGGTAGAGGGGTATGACCATAGTGAGATTTCAGAAATTTTGAAGATTACCGAAACAGCATCCCGTACACGTTTGTTACGCGGAAAAACACAGTTGAAAGAAAAACTAAAAGATTTGGCTTATGGCACGTGATCTTAGGGAATTATTTGAAAAGGAAAGAGAGCAGGGGCACTTTCGGATGAAGGATGGACATGAGGCCCGTTTCCTGACAAAGTTGGATGAACAACTGCCCACCGATGGCCCGAAAAAGAAGGTCTTTACTTGGTGGCTTCAGATAGCGGCATCCATAGTGGTGGCCATCGGGTTGTCTGTCTATTATTTCGCGGGCAGTAACAAGGGTGTGGAACCTGATGAAAAGATAACCGTGGTGGATCGGGAAAATGTGGGGGCACTGCCCCAGAACATATCATTGGGCGATCTGTCTCCCGATCTAAAGAAGATTGAAACATACTATACCACCAATATCAACCTGCAACTGTCCGATTTGGAAATAGACCCCGAGAATAAGGAGCTTATGGACAGTTATATGGATCGGTTGGCGGAACTGAACAAAGAATACCAACGGCTGAATCTGGAACTGAACGAGTTGGGTCCCAATGATCAGACCATAGAGGCGCTGATCAAAAACCTACAGCTTAGGTTGCAGTTGTTGCAAAAATTAAAAACAAAGTTGAATCAATTAAAATCATCAAAAAATGAACAGGAATCGTCTAATATTGTGTAGTGGATTACTCTTTGTGCTGGCAGGGTTTACCTGCCATGCACAGGAGAAATCAAAGACCTACAAGGAAACGTACAACGTCAACAAGGACACGGAGTTGAGCATCAACACGAGCTATGCCGATATTGAGTTTGAAACGTGGGACAAGGACCAAGTGGAAATCACCGCAACCATTGAGTTGGAAGGGGTAGATGAGGAAGATGCCAAATCTTACTTTAAAAAGGATCTGGTAAAAATTATGGGCAACAGCAAGGAAATTGAAGTGAGCACGGAAGGTGCCGGGCCTTATGTCTTCGATTTTAAAGGTATTGATGTGGATTTTCCCGATGTAACCTCTGTGGCACGCATTATGGAAGATATTGAGATTCCAGAAATTGCGGAAGTTCCGGAGATAATCTTTATGCCAGAGTTGCCACCAATGCCTCCCATGCCCTTTACGGAGTTTGACTATGATGCCTATCAAAAGGACAAGGACAAATACATGAAGGAGTGGAAAAAGAAGTTTGACAAAACCTTTAATGAGGAGTACAAGCAACGCTTTGAGGAGTGGGGCAAGCGCATGGAGGAAATGGCCAAGGAGAGAGAGGAGCGTAGGGAAGAAATCAAAAAAGAGCGAGAGGAGTTGCAAAAGGAGCGTGAACAAATGCGCAAGGAAATGCAGGAGGAACTCAAGGCACAACGGGAAGAGTTGAGAAGCCAACGGGAAGAACTAAGAAGACAACATGCGGAAGAGGCAAGGGCCGTTCGTGTAAGTCCCAATGTATTCTATTTTTCATCGGATGGAAAACATCAAGAATACAAGGTTAAGAAGCGCATTAAAATAAAAATGCCCAAATACCTTAAGCTTAATATGGATGTACGGCACGGCGAGGTGAAACTCGCCGCCAATACCAAGAACATAAAAGCAAGCTTGTCCTACGCAAGCTTGCTTGCTTCTACTATTGATGGCGATAAAACGGACATTAGGGCTTCCTATTCACCGGTGGTGGTGCAACAATGGAATTACGGGAAATTGAAGACCAACTATTCTGAAAAGGTGAGTTTGAAAGAAGTAAAGGAACTGGACCTGAACTCGGTTTCCTCCAACGTAGTTATTGGTAAGTTGGCCGGTAAGGCGATTGTATCCAATACTTTTGGCGCTTTGACCATTGATGCGGTCTCCGATGGATTCAATACCATCGATGTTTCTGTGGAAAATGGGGAATTGGATTGTAAACTCCCATCAACCCCCTTTGTCATCTTGGTGAATGAGACCACTTCTGGATTTCGCTATCCCGAAGCCTTGAAATTGGAAAGTTCCAAGAATAAAGGAACCAATGTTTACAAGGGATATTACATTAGCAAAAAAGATGGGAAGACCATCAACATCAATTCCAAATACAGCGAGGTGGTTCTGAAGAACTAGAATCCATTAGTCCCAAAGAACCTCCTCTTTCCTTTTCAGCCTTATCTACTTCCAAAGGCCCGCAACCTACCACTTAGCTTTCAAATTTTTTAATGGACGTCTTCCTTAAGGAAGGATTTGAAATTTTCCTTGAACCTGTTCAACCTGGGAATGGAAACATTTCGGATATAACTGTTGTTCGGATGCAGTCTTTCATAATCCTGATGGTAATCTTCCGCCATGTAAAACACATCAAATTTTTTCACTTCGGTCACAATGGGTCTTCCGTAAACATTTTCTGCCTCCAGTTTGGCTATGTAGTCCGTAATGATTTTTTTCTCCTGCTCATTTTTGTAAAAGGCAATGGAACGGTATTGTTCACCTCTGTCCGGTCACTGCCTGTTCAATGA
>JAGQZL010000097.1 GCA_020434915.1 Allomuricauda sp.
GCCTATGATGTGGATTACAAAATAGGGGTGGCACGTACCGAGGAGCATTGTGCCGTCTGCGGGGGACATTTGGGACATGTTTTTAATGATGGACCCAGAAACACTACAGGCAAAAGACATTGCATCAATGGTGCTGCATTGGATTTTATTCCTGATGGAAAGTAACAAACCTATATAGCGTATGGATAGGAAATACGGTGTACAGAAAACCGAAAAAGAGTGGGAAGAACAACTTTCCCGTGAAGAATATTATGTCTTAAGACAGAAAGGCACCGAAAGACCTTTTACCGGGGAATTCAACCTTCATTTTAAAAATGGCGATTACCATTGCAAAGCCTGCAACGCCAAACTGTTTGAAAGCGAACATAAATTTGAAAGTGGTTGTGGCTGGCCATCCTTTGACCAAGCTGTGGAAGGTGCCATCGAATACATTCGAGACACATCCCATGGCATGATTCGTACCGAAACGGTCTGTGCCAATTGTGGGGGCCATTTAGGGCATGTTTTCAATGACGGACCAAGGGAAACTACCGGTATGCGTTATTGTATCAATTCCATAAGCATCGATTTTGACCCAAAAAATTAAGCGACATGGAGTTTCAGCAAAATTATCTTTCCAATGTGCTATTCGAGTTCCATCGCTATAAGACCTTAGGGGATAAGACTTTTGCGCAACTATCTAAAAAAGACCTTCATTGGCAGTATAGTGAAACTGATAACTCCATAGCCATTATCGTAAAACACATGGTGGGCAATATGCTGAGCAGGTGGACCCATTTTTTGACCGAGGATGGCGAAAAATCGTGGCGCAACCGAGAAATGGAATTTGAAGCCCCCTACTCTTCCAAAGTGGAAATGCTGACCGCCTGGGAACAAGGCTGGCAATGTCTTTTTGATGCTTTGGCAACCATAAATGCATCCAACTTTGGGAACAAAATAACCATCAGGGGAGAAGAGCATACCATTGTAGAGGCCATCAACAGACAACTGGCACATTATTCCAGCCATGTAGGCCAAATTGTATTCCTGGGCAAAATGATAAAAGGTGTGGACTGGATTTCTTTGTCCATCCCCAAGGGTGATTCTGAAGCCTTTAACCGAAAGATGTTCGGGACGGGTAAACCGTGATTTCACAAACAATCCAATTTTTGACTTTTTTCACCTTGGGATTTGGAGTTGGATTTCCGTACTTTTGCACCTGCTTGCACTAAAGCAGGCTTCGAATCTAACAACTAAAATCAAGATCTAATGAGCAAGTTCGATATCATTGTTTTGGGAAGTGGACCCGGAGGTTATGTAACCGCGATCAGGGCCTCTCAATTGGGATTCAAAACCGCCATCATCGAAAAGGAGAATTTGGGGGGAATCTGTTTGAATTGGGGCTGTATCCCTACCAAAGCACTGTTGAAATCCGCCCAAGTTTTCGAATATTTGAAACATGCCGGGGATTATGGGCTAAGTGCCGATAACGTGGAACATGACTTTGGTGCCGTGGTACAAAGAAGTCGTGGTGTTGCAGATGGTATGAGCAAGGGCGTTCAGTTCTTGATGAAGAAAAATAAAATTGAGGTCATCAAAGGTTTTGGAAAGGTAAAACCGGGCAAAAAAGTGGAAGTGAAACTTGAAAGTGGGGAAACCACCGAATATTCCGCAGACCACATCATCATTGCCACAGGTGCTAGAAGCCGTGTACTGCCAAGTCTTCCTCAAGATGGCAAGAAAGTGATCGGGTATCGCGAAGCCATGTCCTTGGAGAAACAACCCAAGAAAATGATTGTGGTAGGCAGTGGTGCCATTGGTATCGAGTTTGCCTATTTCTACAATTCCATGGGCACGGAAGTCACTGTGGTGGAATACATGCCAAACATTGTTCCCGTAGAGGATGAGGATGTCTCCAAGCAATTGGAGCGTAGCTTCAAAAAAGCAGGTGTCAAAATCATGACCTCCGCAGAAGTGACCAAGGTTGATACTTCAGGTGATGGGGTGAAAGCCACCATAAAGACCTCCAAAGGTGAGGAAGTCTTGGAAGCGGATATTCTTCTTTCCGCCGTTGGAATCAAAACAAACATCGAAAACATAGGTTTGGAAGATGTGGGAATTGCCGTGGATCGTGACAAAATCTTGGTGAACGATTATTACCAGACAAATATTCCCGGATACTATGCCATTGGGGATGTTACCCCTGGACAAGCATTGGCGCACGTGGCCTCTGCCGAAGGTATTCTTTGTGTGGAAAAAATAGCCGGAATGCATGTGGAGGCCTTGGATTATGGAAACATTCCAGGGTGTACCTACTGTACTCCAGAAATAGCTTCTGTTGGTTTGACCGAAAAACAGGCCAAAGAAAAAGGATACGACATTAAAGTAGGGAAGTTCCCATTTTCTGCCAGTGGCAAAGCCAAAGCGGGCGGGAATGCCGATGGTTTTGTAAAGGTCATCTTTGATGCCAAATATGGCGAATGGCTAGGTTGCCACATGATAGGTGCCGGAGTTACCGACATGATCGCTGAAGCTGTTGTGGCTCGAAAATTGGAAACCACCGGACATGAGGTCCTAAAAGCAGTGCACCCTCACCCAACCATGAGTGAGGCAGTAATGGAAGCTGTGGCAGACGCCTATGATGAAGTAATTCACCTATAAAAAGGAACATGCTTAAACTTTTTCGGTCCACTGCCATTTTAGAAGGAATCTCCTATTTGTTGCTTTTTGGGATGTCCATGCCATTAAAGCATTGGGCAGACATTCCGGAACCCAATCAATATGTGGGGTATGCACATGGCTTACTTTTTATTCTTTATGTGGTAGTGGCCGTAGTTTTTTGCTGGGAACGTAAATGGAACCTGAAAAGGTTCTTGATTTTGTTCGTGGCTTCCCTACTACCCTTTGGCACCTTCTATGCCGATAAAAAATATTTGAGCGTTCTTGAAAGATAAGTTTGTCATAGTAGCTTTTTCCATATTGGTGTTGGCATGTTCAACCACCAAAACAAATACTTCGTTCAAAAACAATAGCTCACTTGAAAATCAACCGATAGTGACATGTGAGGAATTGCCAAATGTCATCGACAAAGAAATCGAATTGGACATTTTGGACAATCTAAACAATCTTACATTTTCTCAAGCATATCAACGGATACATACACGTTTTGATTCGATTTCCGAGCATAAGTTTAGAATTGAAAACCAAGAATTTATAAAGGCCATAATTTTAGAAGAATTTGACGATTTAAAAACGGTTCCTTCCGAAAATCTCGCCAAAATGGATTATGCCAAGCAAATGCAATTGACAGGTGACATCAAATGGTACTCCAGAAAAAAATCTTCGGTTGAACAGTTGACCGTGAAAGGTCAGGGTACTAAACAACTCTACATTGAGATGGTCACCTATTTTAGGGAAGATACCAAAAATCCTTCATGGAAGAACAAAATTGCCCTATTCGTATTTGATACCACACTTGATTCCCTTCTGTATTTGAACGAGTTTGAATATCACTGCGATCCCAGGGATTCGATAGCTCTGGAAAAAGTCATCAAGTATGGTTTGGAAAGGCTGAAAAACGACTCCATAGAATAGAGCCTTTTATCCCATTTTGTACCACCTTTATTTGGCAACGAGAATTTAAAGAAATGAAGCTATGGCCAAATCATAGCTTTGGAGCCCAAAGCCTAAAATAACCCCTTTGGCCCCTGGGGAAATGTAGGAAACGTGTCGGTACTCTTCTCTTTTGTGTGTGTTTGATATGTGAACTTCCACAACTGGAGTATCCACCGCTTTCACGGCGTCCCCAATACCTACTGAAGTATGTGTGTACGAGGCAGCATTCAATACAATGCCGTCATAATCAAAACCCACTTCTTGGATTTTACCAATAATTTCCCCTTCAATATTGGATTGAAAATAGCCCAATTCTATCTGTGGAAATTTCTCTTGAAGCTGTTTTAAGTAATCCTCAAAGGTGGTGCTTCCGTATACTTCGGGTTCCCTTTTTCCCAAAAGGTTCAGGTTTGGCCCGTTGATGATCATGATTTTCATGCGCTAAAAATACAACAAAAAGAAAAGGGCGGGATACCCCGCCCATCATCAAATATAAATAAAGATGTTTAGTCAATGGCAAACTGAAGTCCAAAGCCAAATGCAGCGACTTGGTTATCACCCACATCACTCAAAACGATGGAAGGCCTCCAGTCAAAATTGAGCACCAACGGGACTCCATCTATTTTAAAATCGAGCCCAAGATGGGGGCGCAGGGCAAAAATATTGTCAAAGTCCTTTAAAAAGATAATACTCGGACCTACACCGGCGTACCAACGAAGTCCCCTAGCTCCAACAAATTGTTTGTGGAAGGAGTACAGGAAGGTAACCATAGTGGCATTATCCTCAAAACCCAAGTCGGCCTGACCCACATGGTTGTCCGAGAAAAAATATTTTCCTGTTGCCCCAAAAAAAGTGGCCTCATCATAAAGGTCAATGCCCAGTCCCAAAGCTGCACGATAATTGGTTTGGGCCTTCACGCCCAAGTTGCCCAAAATAACCAAGGCAAATAACATAAGTAACTTTTTCATTTTCAAGTGTAATTAATGGTTAATATTCATGGTTCAACTGCCCTGATTTGGGGTTAAGGACAGTACTCTTTTAGAACAAAAACAACAGTCCCAATGCCGCAATGGAATTATTGACCCCATTGTTACTGATGCTTATGTATGAAACATTCAATTCTGTATTTCCAGTGATATTGTAACCAACTATAGGTCTGAGATAAAAACCACCATCATTTCCTTCATTGATTCCTATGGCATATCCTACATCTGCACCTAGTTTAAAATCATAGGTTGGATAAAGTCTAATAGCTGCCGCTGCTGGTATAACTTGATAATTATCAAACTCTGCTTCCACGGTAATATCCCCAATATCAACTGATTCCGTTTCACCAAACGCATTGATGAACCCTGTTGCCACTCCAACATCGATCAGTTCCGAAACACCCCAATGGAATGCTAAGTCAAGACCAAGACTGAATTTGGAATAATCCGATAGATCTCCCATGGGTATCCCGGCTAGTACCCCAGCCTTTGTATTGCTCCGGTCCACATATTGGGCGGTTGATGAAAAACAAATGGCAGTCAATGCCAACACCGTAAATAAAATTGTCTTTTTAGTCATTTGTTAAGGTTTTACTAATGCCTAACGAAACTTTGTTAATTATAGTGCCCTTTTATAAGTCCAGTCCGTTGAAAACAACTGCTTTGACTATTCAATTTTTGGATTGTCTTCATTTATTGCCGGGAAAAATATTCATTCCAAAGGTTATATGGGCCTCCCATTTGACCAAAGGGGCTTTTGAATTGACAGATCGGTCATTGAACACTTTTGGGGAAGTCAATTGTCATTATCTTTAACCCATGAACTGGCAACAAGCAATCGGCGATTATCAAAACTACCTCAAGATTGAACGGGGGCTTTCCAAAAATTCCATTGCCAATTATTCGCTTGATCTTCAAAAATTGGTCAGTTTTTTGGAGGAGTTCGATATTGATGAAAAGCCGTTGCACATAAGCAAGGACACCGTTCAAAAGTTTATTTATGAAGTGGCCAAGAACATGAACCCTCGGTCACAGGCACGGATTATTTCAGGACTTAAGGGATTCTTCAATTATCTGGTTTTTGAGGATTACCGGGAAGACAATCCCATGGACTTGATTGAAACCCCAAAAATTGGGCGTAAACTACCAGATACCCTTTCTGTGGAGGACATCAATGACCTGATTTCCGCCATTGACCTTTCCAAACCGGAAGGGGAACGTAATAGGGCCATTTTGGAAACCCTCTATGGTTGTGGACTCCGAGTTTCGGAATTGATCCATCTGAAGCTATCCGACCTATATTTTGAGGAGGATTTTATCAAAGTAACGGGAAAGGGCAACAAACAACGCTTTGTGCCCATTAGTGACATCAATAAGAAGTACATCAATACTTACAGAAAGGAAGTAAGGGTGCATTTACCCATTCAAAAGGACCATGAAGATTTTGTTTTCTTGAACCGAAGGGGCAAACAGCTGACCCGCGCCATGATCTTTACCATTATTAAACGTCTGGCAGAAGAAATAGGTCTGAAAAAAAACATCAGTCCACATACCTTTCGGCATTCCTTTGCCACCCATTTGTTGGAAAACGGGGCGGATTTAAGGGCAATTCAACAAATGTTGGGACATGAGAGCATTACCACCACGGAGGTTTATATGCATGTGAACCGAAAACATTTGAACAAGGTGCTGAACGAGTTCCACCCTAGAAAATAAGACCCTTGATCAATCCTGCATAAGACTTTTTCGCTCTGCCTGATTCTGTTTCTTGAACGGTCTGATGATCAATCGTGCCTCACGGTCAAATCGGATATAGTTGTACACCCAGTTGATGAAGACTACCACCCGATTGCGAAAGCCAATCAAAAAGTAGAGATGGACGAACATCCAGACAAACCAAGCAAAAACTCCTTGGAATTTGAATTTGGGCAAGTCTACCACCGCTTTGTTGCGTCCAACAGTGGCCATGCTGCCCTTATCCCTGTAAATGAAAGGTTTCATGGGTTTTCCATCAATCATCCTGACCAAGTTTTCACCAAGGTTCCGACCTTGTTGTATGGCGGGTTGCGCCATCATGGGATGTCCTTTTGGAAAGGTCTCCGATTCCATTTGGGCCACATCGCCAATGGCAAAAATTTCTTCAAAGCCTTCCACTTGATGGAACTGGTTCACCTTTAACCGATTGCCCCGACAGAAGAAATCCCCGGCATCCAAGCCTTTGATCCTTACCGCCTGTACACCTGCTGCCCAAACCAAGGTGGCCGTATCAAAAACGGTATTGGTGTTGGTGGTCACCCGTTTTCCATCGTATTCTGCCACCCGCACATTCTTCCAGACATTCACTCCTAGGCCCTCCAAGAACTGTTCTGCTTTTTTGGAAGCCACTTCGCTCATGGCGGGCAACAATCTATCCCCTGCCTGAACCAAGTTTATCTGTGCCCTACGGGTATCCAAATCTGGATAATCTTTCGGGAGAATCCCTTTTTTGATTTCTGCCAAAGCACCTGCCAATTCCACTCCGGTGGGTCCCCCTCCCACGATTACAAAATTCATGAGGGCATCGCGTTCATGAAGGTCATCCGTCAGCAATGCCTGCTCAAAGTTCTCAAGAATCAAACTCCGAAGGTTCAACGATTGGGGAATGGTCTTCATGGCCATTCCTTTGGTCTCAATGCTCTTGTTCCCAAAATAATTGGTCTCAGAACCCGTGGCCACTACCAAATAATCATAGTGGATATCGCCAATATTGGTCAGTATGCTTTTTTGTTCAGTATCCACTTCCTGAACATTTGCCAACCTAAAAAAAAAATTGGGATAACCTTGCAATACCTTTCGGATGGGATATGCGATTGAATCTGGCTCAAGACCTCCTGTGGATACTTGGTACAGCAATGGTTGAAAGTTGTGATAGTTATGCTTGTCCAGCAAAACTACTTGTGCCTCTTTATTACTCAATTTTTTGGCTAAGGCAATACCGCCAAAGCCACCGCCTATAATTACGACTCGCGGAAAACTGGATTGTGGAATATTCATGCTCGACATGCCTGCAAATTTACGTATTACCACGTTGGGCTTACTATTTTTAGGGTATGTTTTTTAGTATCTTTAAGGCCTAACTCAAAAAAACTTCAAACAATGAAAAAAATTCTCCCCATTGGAGCCCTGTTGTTATTAGGGACCACTACTCTATTGGCCCAAAAAAGCAAGGACGATGTTATCAAACAATTGGATTCCAAAACAGAAAAATACGGTGAAATAGCCCATGATATCTGGGATCTTGCCGAAATGGGCTATTTGGAAGAAAAAAGCTCCGCCTTATTGCAGCAGACCCTTGCCGATCAAGGTTTTTCAGTTAAAAATGGAATTGCTGGGATTCCCACTGCTTTTATGGCAGAATACGGTTCAGGATACCCGGTGATCGCCATTTTAGGAGAATTTGATGCCCTACCCGGGCTTTCCCAGCAAGCTGTTCCCATGAAAGAATCAGCGGGTAAGGCTGCAGGACATGCCTGCGGTCACCATTTGTTCGGAACTGCATCCACTGCGGCCGCCATTTCTGTCAAAGATTGGATGGAGGCCAACAAAATCAAAGGAACCATCCGTTTTTATGGTTGTCCCGCTGAAGAAGGTGGTTCTGGTAAAGTATACATGGTCCGAGAAGGTGTTTTCAATGATGTGGATGTAGCTTTACACTGGCACCCTGGATCTGCAAATGCGGCCAGTGCCGGTGCCGCCTTGGCCAATAAATCTGCCAAATTCAGGTTTCATGGTATTTCTGCCCACGCAGCCGGAGCCCCTGACAGAGGCCGCTCTGCCTTGGACGGTGTTGAAGCTATGGATATGATGGTCAATATGATGCGGGAGCATATCCCACAAGAAGCCAGAATCCACTACGTGATCACGGATGGTGGAAAAGCACCAAACGTAGTTCCCGATTTTGCCGAAGTCTATTACTACGCAAGACATGGTAGCAGGGATGTGGTCATCGATATCTTTGACCGTATTGTAAAAGCTGCCGAAGGTGCCGCCTTGGGAACAGGTACTACCATGGATTATGAAATGATCGGGGGAACCCACGAATTGTTGCCCAACCTTACCGTACAAAAAATCATGTATGACAACTTGGTAAAAGTTGGCGGGGTAACCTATACCGATGACGAGAAGGCATTTGCTGAAAAAATCTCCAAAACTTTGGGCAAGGAAACATTGGATATGGCCACAGCAGAAAACATCCAACCCTATAAAGAAACAGCTCGCGCTTATGGTTCCACCGATGTGGGTGATGTAAGCTACACCGTGCCCACTGCTGGCTTGGGAACTGCCACTTGGGTTCCTGGCACACCTGCCCATAGCT
The DNA here is from genome assembly GCA_020434915.1 of Allomuricauda sp. Taxonomy (GTDB): domain Bacteria; phylum Bacteroidota; class Bacteroidia; order Flavobacteriales; family Flavobacteriaceae; genus Flagellimonas. The sequence goes on from JAGQZL010000097.1 coordinate 8,935, forward strand.
GGCAAGCAGTAGCTGCCGGTGGCATGAGCATCGGTACCAAAGGGATGATGGTCGCTGCCAAAACGTTGGCCCTGACCGCCATGGACATCTTTAAAAATCCTAAAACCGTGGAAGCTGCAAAAGCAGAACTGGAAGAAAGACGCGGAAAGGATTTCAAATATGTTCCCATGCTGGGCAACAGACCGCCTGCGTTGGATTATCGCAAATAGTTTTTGATAGATCGTGTAACAAAAACGGCTTTATTCATACAAATAAGGTAAACTTACCAACCTTTTAGTGAACAAAGAACTGGAACATCGTTTTGTGACGGAACTTGAGAACAATCAGAACATTGTTCACAAGGTGTGCAGCCTGTACACCAACGACAAGGATTCCCACAACGACCTGTTCCAAGAAATTACCATACAACTTTGGAAAGCGTACCCAAAGTTTCGGGGAGATGCCAAGTTCAGCACATGGATGTACCGTGTGGCCTTGAACACGGCAATCACATTGTACAGAAAATCCAAGAAAAGGGTACAGACCCAGGATTATGATTCGGTTATCCATAAGATCAAGGCCAATGATTATGATGATACCGAGGAGAAACAACTCAAACTGATGTACGATGCGATCAAACAACTGGGCGATATTGACAAAGCCTTGGTGTTTTTATATCTGGAGGACAAAGATTATACAGAGATAGCCGAAACTTTGGGTATTTCCGAAGTAAATGCACGAGTGAAGATGAACAGGGTGAAGAACAAATTAAGAACCATATTAAATCCGTAGGTATGTTGGATGAACTGGAGCTGTTGAAAAAAGACTGGCAGAAAAGGGAGGCCAACCTTCCCAAACTGTCCTATGACGAAATTTATAAGATGATCTGGAAAAAATCATCGTCCATTGTCAAATGGATTTTCTATATCAGTATCATTGAATTTGTTTTTTGGGCAGGCATCAACTTGGTTTTCAATGACCCCGAATCCATTCAGGAACTCAAGGACCTTCACATCCATAAAGTAATGATGGTA
>JAGQZL010000098.1 GCA_020434915.1 Allomuricauda sp.
CATACTTTTTTAGGGAAACGTTAATTTTGTGGGTATCCCAATCCGTTCTCTTTGAATCGTTGTCCAATTCCCGTGAAAAACCTTTTGGCAAATCCTTTTCCAGGATACAATCCCTGTACTTTGCTGAATAGTTTGTCAGATTACCTTGGTGGATACCTTGGATGTTCTGTCCATTTTCTAGTTGGTCAAATACATTGATGCCCCCCACAACAGCGAAGGCACTTGCCAATAACATGGAAGAAAATAGTAATTTTTTCATTTGTAGGAAAAATCTTATTGCAAATGTAATAATTAAAAATATATACGCAACATTTGACCCCTTTAAAAAGTACTTGAAATATCAAATTTTAACTATTTGATATGTAATGTGTTGAGAAATTATGTATTTGGCAATAATTGTTTTTTCAAACCCTGGAGCAGGTATATTATTTCCCTGTTTTGTAAGTGAAAATCTTACGGTAAAACACTAGATTTGCCTTAGAATTTTTATGGGTTTTACCCAATGGATGTTCCTTTTGTGGAAAAACCGTGTAACTGATTCAGTATGATGCAACTAAACATTGTTGATGAGACCAGTCCGTTGAAGGCTGTGATTTTGGGAATAGCAAAAAGTAGTGGGCCGGTGCCATCCGTGGAGGAGGCGTATGATCCAAAATCCTTGGAACATATAAAGGCGGGTACCTATCCAAAAGAAGCTGATATGATCCAAGAAATGGATGCCTTTGAACACGTATTGGATAAGTATGGGGTTCAGGTGTTTAGACCTGAAGTGTTGGAGAATTGCAACCAAATATTTGCCCGCGATATTGCATTTGTGATAGAGGACAAATTGTTTCATTCCAATATTTTGCCAGATCGTGAACGGGAGTTCGTGGCCATACATGAAGTGCTGGAACTCATCGACCCCAACAAGATTATACGCCCACCAGAGGAAGTGCATATTGAAGGTGGCGATGTGATGCCTTGGAACGACCATATTTTTATAGGTACCTATACCGCCCCCGATTATGCTAGCTATATTACCGCTCGTACAAACAGGGAAGCCGTGGAATTCATCACGGATATGTTTCCACACAAAACCGTAAAATCTTTCGAGCTGCGAAAATCCAATACAGATCCTAGGGAAAATGCCCTTCATTTGGACTGCTGTTTTCAACCTGTGGGAAAGGATAAGGCCATTTTGCATAAAAATGGGTTCTTGGTAGATGAGGAGTATCAATATTTGGTGGATTATTTTGGACCGGAGAACATTTTCGAAATTGATAAGGAAGAGATGTACCAAATGTTCAGTAATGTGTTTTCCATTTCACCCGAAGTAGTGGTCTCCGAAAAGAGTTTCTCCCGATTGAACCATTGGCTTCGTGACCAGGGTTTCACCGTAGAGGAGATTCCCTATGCCGAAATTGCCAAACAGGAAGGCTTGTTGCGCTGTAGCACCATGCCTTTGATCAGAGAATAAACTATTGTATCACCCTCCTGCTGCCACAGGGATAAGAAAATCAAGAACAAACATTGAGAGCGCAAGTTACCAACACCATTTTGATGGTTCGTCCCATAAGTTTTAGGATGAACGAGCAGACCGCGGTCAACAATTATTTTCAGGAGGATCCCCATTTAAAAAATGAGGAAATCAACCGAAAGGCACAGGAAGAATTTGATCAATTTGTAAAGGTTCTTCGGGAACACGGTGTTAACGTGATTACCGTGGACGATACCCTCGAACGGGATACTCCCGATTCCATTTTTCCGAACAATTGGGTCTCCTTTCACGAGAGCGGAACCGTTTGCGTGTACCCCATGTTTGCCGAAAACCGAAGAAAGGAACGCCGTGAGGATATTTTGGAGCTTTTAGAGGAAAAGGGCTTTGTGATCAATGATGTAATGGACTATACTGCCGCAGAGGATGAAGGTGTATTTTTGGAAGGTACGGGCAGTATCCTTAAAGACCGAACCAATCAAAAGGCCTATTGTGCACTTTCAGAACGTGCCCATGAGGAACTCTTCATCGAATTCTGCGAAGACTTTGATTGCTTCCCGGTCATTTTCCATGCCAACCAAACTGTGGATGGCAAACGATTACCCATTTACCACACCAATGTAATGATGGCCATGGCAGAGACCTTCGTGGTGATCTGTCTGAGCACTATTGACGATAAAAAAGAACGCAAGAATGTGGTGGAACACATCAAAATGGATGGAAGGGAAATCATTGATATCACGGAAAAACAGATGTACCACTTTGCTGGCAACATGCTTCAAGTGATTGGCGCCAATGATCAACGGTATATGGTCATGAGTACCCAGGCATACAATAGCCTCACCGATGCACAGATAAAGGCCATTGAAAAACACTGTCCCATCATCCATAGCTCGTTGGATACCATTGAGACTTGTGGGGGTGGAAGTGCCCGTTGTATGATGGCAGAAGTGTTTCTGCCCAAAAGGGAACTATAACGTTCATTTACAGCAATAAGCAAGGGATTGAAACCGTTAGGGAGTTATGAAAGTATTCCATTTTCGACCCCATATTTTGCTATTGGTTTTTATGTTGGTTGCCTGCTCCAAGGATAACCAAGAAACGCCTTCAGAGGAAACAGTGATTCCCCGTAGTTTTTATATGGGATTTACCGCTTTTCCCTATGCAGATACATCGGAAGCTTTTAATGAGACTGTTTCCAATGTTAAAAATGATGGGGATTTGTTCTTGGCCCATTTCGATTTTGGGGTTCCTTGGGACGAGGTTCGGAACAATGAATCTTTCCCAACCAATGTGCAGGCCGAAATTGCTGTTGCCCAAGCACAAAAATCCACCGATACCAAATTGATACTTACCACTACGGCGTTGGACCAAAATCGCGAACATTTGGCGCTGTACTGGAACAATGAAGGAACCCATCAACCCTTGCCAACTTTTTGGGTTGACAAGACTTTTAACGATCCAGAGGTCATACAAACGTATACGGATTATTGTAGAAGGTTGATTGAGGCAGTACAGCCTGATTATTTTGGTTACGGTATCGAGGCCAATGCAGTTTTCCAAAAAGAGGAGGCTTCCTTTATCCAGTACTTGGAACTATGTGCCTCAGTATACAGTACACTAAAGACCGAGTATCCCAATTTGCCCATTTTTTTAAGTGTTCAAGATCAATCGGGCAGCAACACGCGAGCTGAGCTTCTGGAAACAACAAGGATGCTCTTGCAATATTCCGATTATGTGGCCATGAGCACCTATCCTTTTTTGGACTATACGGATTTGACCAGGGATGCCAACCCGGTATTGTTTTCGGATACATGGCTGACCGATTTTAGGAATTTGGCCCCCAACAAACCATTTGCTGTCGCTGAAACCGGTTTTACGGCAGAGGACTTGACCATTTCTGGACTGGGAGTGGACATTAAAGGTTCCGAAGCTTGGCAGCAACAGTATGTGTTAAAGCTGATGGAGCAATCGAATACACTGGAGGCTGAGTTTGTTGCATGGTTCGTGTATCGGGATTACGATATTTTGTACAATAACACCCCGTCTCCTCCCGATGCGCTGAAAATCTGGAAGGACAATGGTCTTTTGGATGGTGGTGGAAATCCAAGGGCATCCTACACTACTTGGCTGGAATGGCTTTCATTGCCCAAAGAATAATTTCATTTGCATAAAATGAATTGGAATGATCACTTGCTCCTTGTTCATTCTGAACGGTGAAATGGTTATCTTCGAGCATGCGCAGGAATTTTGAAATTTTGGGCCTTTGCATGGGGTGGTTTGCCATAATCGCCCAGTTGATCCTTATGCTGCAGAACCGACAGGCAGGCATAGGGGAAACACTAGTGCGTTTTTTCAGTTTCTTTACCATTCTCACCAATATCTTGGTGGCCTTTTATTTTACTGTTCGGGTTTTTGGCCTCAAACGTCGTGGTTGGGTATTGTTCCACCGAAGGGCCACACCCATGGCGCTTACCGCCTTTATTGTGGTAGTGGGTATCGTATACCAGATGGTGCTCCGAAGTATCTGGAACCCTACGGGGCTGCAGCAGATTGTGGATGAACTGCTGCATACCATTGTCCCAGTTTTTATGTACGTGTATTGGTTGCTCTTTTGTGCCAAGAACTTTGTGGGTTGGAAAGAACTGCAAAGCTGGCTGCTCTATCCCATATTGTATGTGGTATGGGTGTTGGTCCGTGGGAATTTCTCCGGGTTTTATCCCTACCCGTTTTTGGAAGTGCCCCAATTGGGCGTGGGTGCCGTGGTATTGAACGTGTTTATGGTATTGGCCTTGATACTCCTCATCATGACCGCACTTTACTTCCTTGGAAAACTGCTCCGACCAAAGCAATGACCAATTTTCAATAAACAATAAGGAATTTTATATTGAATCACCTTGTCATTTCGAGCCCTGTCCCAAGCCTTGCGAAGTAGCCGCGAGAAATCTCATTTTCGGCGTCGACTACGCTCAGCCAACAGTATATTTGTCATTTCGAACGAATGTGAGAAATCTAAACCCTCTCTGAGATTTCTCAATCGCTGCGATGCATCTCATTTCGAAATGACATTTTCTGTCATGCTGAACTGGTTTCAGCATCTCGTTATTTTAGGATGGGATTCTGCATTTTTAGTTAGTTATTTCCCCTCAACCCAACCACAATCCCCCTGATTGCTTCGACCACACTTTGCACTTCCCTTTGGGAAAAGACTCCTTCCTCCAAATAAAACAACATCTCCACTGCCAAATCCAAAACGTTGGCAAACTCTTCTGAAGTGCCATAACCCTCTTCAATCCATTGCCAAAAATTGTCTCCGTTTTCCATTCTTATCTTTAGATAAGCAAGAAACGGCTTTAATGGTAACGGTTACATGCCATATATGACAACATCGAGTGAAGAGTAGGTAAGCTGATAACTGACATCAGCCATCTGAAGTCAGAAATCTGAGAAATTATTGTTGTTCTTCCGCAACTGTAAACTCCCGAATGGCTTGGTTGGGTTCCATAATGTTATAGCCTTTCCAAAACTCGGGGTTGTAGCGGGGCATATAGGTGGCACGTACGGTTTTGTCCTCTTTGTAGTCGGTAAACTGGTTCTGGGGAATCTCGTTCTGGTCAAAGACCACCAGTTCCCATTTGTGGGTCATGTTCATCCGAAAATCAATGTTCAGCAAGAGTTCGTTCTGCTTTCGGCGCCCTTTAACATGCTTGTTCTTTTCCACCACTTTTAGCGGACGGTCCACGGCAAAATACCGTCCCTCGGAGAGGTCCATAAACCGAATGTCGTACTTACCATTGGGCAATTTGGCAAAGCGCACCGTGCCCTTGTACAGGTTTTCACGGTAGGTAATGCCCAACAGTCTAAAGTTGCGCAGGCGTTGGGTGTTCTCAAAATCGAGCCGCATAATGGCAAAATCCTCAATATTGATGTAAAGGCGGCCTTTAAAATCGGCACTTCCGCGCCTTGGGAAAAAGTCGATCACGTATACCCCGGCATCGTCAATCTCGGCATAACCGGCCAGTTCAAATTCGTATTTGCGGGTCTTTTCAACAAAGTCCAGCTTGGCGTCTTCCTTGTAGTAGAGCCCGCTGAACATTTGGCGGAGTTCCCCACGTTGGCCATCCAACAGTCCGGAAATACTGTCTTTTTTTACTTGGGCCTTCACTTGCTTTACTTGGTCTACCCGTTCCTCATCAAAGGTGTCCAAAATGGAATCCACTTGTATTTTCTCACTAAAAATCCCGGATTTGATCTTGAGGTAGGAGCCGGGCTTCACGTTCTTTTTAAAGATGTCCTCCATGTGCTCTGCCAGTTCCTCAAAAGAGCTCACGTCTTTTTTGTCGAACAGGTCCGCGGCCTTCAGTATGTTCAATTTGTATTTGGTGTTGTGCTTGTAGAGGTCACCCAAACTTTCGGTATAATGGTGGGCGTTTTTGGGGATGGAATTGGCAATACTGTCCATCAGTTCCTTGTTCAATTCCTTGATGGAGGATTTCTCAAAACCGAAATCCACCTTTTGCATATTGGCAAGTTCCGCAGTCCGAAGGAAATAGCGTTGCTTGATGGGTTCCTTATTCACATTTTGAGGGATACGCTCCTTCATCTTTTCGATGATGTCATCCACCTCCAGTTCCTTGTCGAACACATATACCCCGCTCAGTTCTATGGCCTTGGCATTCAAGGGTACAATGCTGTCCTGCATTTGGGCCAAAGTGAACCCTTTTTTCTCATACCCCATGGAGGTTACGTAGATGGAATCGGGGAGATTGGCCCCTTCCTCCAATACAAAGCTGAAACGGCCTTCCTCATTGGTGATCACTCCTTGGTATTCCCCATATTGAATGGTTGCGTAGGGAATGCCTTTTTGGGTCTTGGCATCTACCAAACGGGAACTTACGGTCTGGCCAAAAAGGGGAAATCCCATTAAAATGGCCAAAAAAGATAGGGTCAGTGTTTTGCTGATTGACATGATGTTTTTTAAAAGGTTGTACTATAAAGACACCTTTTGGGGGCGAAAGGTTGCTTCGGTGGTTAGACGAATGTGGTTGGCATTTGTGACAAAGTTCGAAGAAAAACTGAATCGAGGAAGTTGGTTAATAGTAATTTAACAGCTAGTGGGAAGGGTGTTTTTGGTCTTTTCAAATATATAATTCTGAGCATGGCGTAGAATCTCAAAGATCTTCAATGGTTGTCGGCAAGTTATCCGCTCGATGATCCAGTAACTTTCTGAAAAATTTCTGAGCGGCCTTGGTATCGGATTTCACTTTGATGAAATAATGATCTATATAAATGGAATGGATGGCCATATCCCCTTTGTATACATTCAATTTGTAGTAGGGAATGATGAGCCCGTAGGTTTCCAGCAAAGACCGAAACCGAACGATGATGCCCTTTGGCCGGATTTCAATGTTACAGGTATTGAGGTTGTTGTCCAATATCAGCAAGTTATATATGTCGATACTGGCCTCCGTAATGTGCAGTTTTGGGGAGCCAATGCCACCCATGGCAAAACGTTCCCGTATTGGAAAAGGTTTGCCTACGGCCTCGTCTATCTTTTTGGTGATGTTTTTGTCGGAGTAGGAAACGTTCAGAAGCATGCTTAAAATTAATCAAAATACGGCGGATGGATTGGTGATACAAGGACGAAAGGTGAGGGAAAAGCCTAAAAAATACGTAGTTTTGCGGGCTGAAAAAGCCTTTTAGATGAGTTTGCAGAACAATTTGACCCAAAAAGTGATCGAGGCGGTAAAACAACTGTACCAAGTTGAGCTGCCCACGGTGGAATTTCAACCGACCCGAAAGGATTTTGAAGGGGACATTACCGTGGTGGTATTCCCCATGTTGCGCTTTGTGAAAGGGAATCCAGTACAGATTGGCACCCAAATCGGGGAATACTTGCAGGAACATGTGGATGAGGTGGCCAAATGCAACGTGGTGCAAGGCTTTTTGAACATCGTTATCGAGAATGCGTACTATCTAAATTTCTTCAATGCCATCAAAGATGAGGTGGATTTTGGTTATGTACAAACAGCGTCCAAGGATGCGGTCATGGTGGAATACTCTTCGCCCAATACCAACAAACCCTTGCACTTGGGTCATATCCGAAACAACTTATTGGGGTATTCCGTGGCCGAGATTCTAAAAGCTTCTGGAAAGAAAGTATACAAGACCCAGATCATCAATGATCGTGGCATCCATATCTGCAAGAGCATGTTGGCCTGGCAGAAATTTGGTAAGGGGGAAACCCCTGCTTCATCTGGATTAAAAGGCGACCATTTGGTGGGGAAATACTATGTGGCTTTCGATAAGGCCTATAAGGAAGAGATTGCCGATTTGGTCGCAAAAGGTGTTGAAAAAGAAAAGGCAGAGAAGGAAGCGCCCATTTTGCTGGAAGCCCAAGAAATGCTCCGTAAATGGGAGGCAGGTGATGTCGAAGTGGTTTCGCTTTGGAAAATGATGAACGGTTGGGTGTACGAAGGGTTCGCTACCACTTATAAAAACTTGGGTGTGGATTTCGATACCCTTTACTATGAAAGCGACACTTATTTGTTGGGCCGTGATGTGGTGAAAGACGGTCTGGAAAAAGGCGTTTTCTTTAAAAAAGAAGATGGCAGTGTGTGGATCGATCTTACCGAGGACGGACTGGACGAGAAAATTGTACTGCGTTCCGATGGTACGGCCGTGTACATGACCCAAGATATAGGGACCGCCATTCAACGGGTAACTGACTTTCCGGACATCAACGGAATGGTCTACACCGTGGGGAACGAGCAGGACTATCACTTTAAGGTGTTGTTCCTCATCTTGAAAAAATTGGGTTACAAATGGGCGGAACAATTGTACCATTTGAGCTATGGCATGGTGGACCTCCCCAGTGGCAAGATGAAGAGTAGGGAAGGTACCGTAGTGGATGCTGATGATTTGATCCAGAGCATGGAGGATACCGCAGCAGAAATCTCCCAAGAGCTGGGCAAATTGGAGGGTTACTCCGAAGCGGAGAAAAAGGAACTCTACCGAATCATTGGTTTGGGAGCCTTAAAATATTATATCCTAAAAGTAGATCCCAAAAAACGCATCTTGTTCAACCCTGAAGAATCGGTAGATTTTCAAGGAAATACAGGACCGTTTATCCAATATACTTACGCCAGGATCCAATCCATTTTACGGAAGGCTGATAATGTCGGGTCGAGCGCAGTCGAGACCGCTTTGGAACTCCACGAAAAGGAAAAGGAGTTGTTGAAACAGATCCAGCTCTTCCCGGAAACGGTGCAGTTGGCTGCTGAGAATTACAGTCCGGCCCTCATTGCCAACTATACATACGACTTGGTGAAGGAATTCAACTCGTTTTATCAGCAGGTTTCCATTTTAGGGGAATCTGATGAACAGAAAAAACAATTCAGGGTACAGTTGTCCAGAAAGGTGGGCGAAGTGATCCAATCCGCATTTAGGCTATTGGGCATTCAAGTCCCAGAACGGATGTAATGGAAGGATTAACGCAATTGGAAAAGGAGTTGGTTGCCATTTTTTTGGTGGTCGGACTCATTTTTGTCATTGCCAAGGTTATCTATGAGCGGAGTGCCAAAGAACGATTTACCTTATCCAATATCCTGCATCCCGTTAAAAAGATCACCGCAACGGAGCGACAGTTCATTGCGCAGTTTCTGAAACCGTTTGATGATTTAAATCCCAAGCAGCGAAAAACGTTTTTAGCCCGGTTTGCATGGTTCAAATCCAAAAAACACTTTGTTTTTTACGGGAATATCCGGAACATGGAGGAAATTAAGGCCTATGTGACGGCGTCTGCCATATTGCTCACATTGGGCATGGTCAATTATCGGTTTGAGCGGTCCATCAGACGGGTCATTGTATATCCGAGCCAGTATTATTCAAGAATTTCAAGGAACCACCATATTGGGGAGTACAATCCCAGATTGCGGACCTTGGTCTTTTCCGCAGAGGGTTTAAAGGATGGTTTCAGCATTCCCAATGACAATGTAAACCTCGGAATCCACGAAGTGGCCCATGCCCTCATGATCGAGACGTTCCGAAAGCCTTCGTTTGAAGCAAGAAGGTTTCAAATGGGATTGGCCAAGATCAAGGAACTGTACGATTCGGAAGCATTTGCGGAACGATTGGCATTCTCCACCTACTTTCGGGAGTATGGCAAGACCAATTTTGTGGAGTTCTTTGCGGTGTTGGCCGAAAACTTTGTGGAGACCCCGATAGAGTTCAAACAGCAATTCCCACAATTGTATGAATTGGTTAGAATTATGCTCAACATGGATTTGAATGATGTTGGGTGGCGTGTTAAAAATCAACCCTGAAACTAAAATTGGGGGTAATCCCGAGAGACACATTGTCCACGGTTTCAATTTCATCGTCTTCATTCACCCGGTAATAACGGTTTAGGGTATTCCTACGGTTAGTCATGTTCAAAATGGAAAGTCCGGCATTGGCCTT
>JAGQZL010000099.1 GCA_020434915.1 Allomuricauda sp.
GAAGATACCGGTGAGGCCAAATAAGGAACAGTTTGCCAATTGGATCAGTAGTGGAATCATGAACGACTATGTAAATTTGGAAATAGAGAATTAAATGAGGATTCGGACATTGCCAATCATATCAATTTTTTTATGCCTTATGGTGTTCCCAACCTTGGGAACGGCACAAACATCCATCCCGATGGCCATTGCGGAAAAGGGGGACGGTATCTATTCCTTGCTCCGTAGGCATGGGGTTAGCCCTACAAAGTTTTATAACACATTTGTAGAGTTGAACGCTGAAAATCTAGGTGAGGATGAATCTTTGTTTGCTGGGCGGTCTTATGTATTGCCGGACACATTGGGGGTCAAAGTACCAGAAGTGGTGCACGAGGGAATCACGTATCCACTTTTTGGCAGTGGTTTTGCCAAGGTAGATTCTGTAAGCAACCGATTGGAAGATACAGTGTACTATCTTATTTCTGGCCATGGTGGTCCCGATCCCGGTGCTGTTGAAAAGTATGACGGGAAATTGATAGCCGAAGATGAGTATGCCTATGATGTAACACTTAGGTTGGCACGCGAACTTATCTCACACGGAGCAGAGGTGCATGTGATTGTACAAGATGATAATGATGGGATAAGGGATGAAAGACTCCTTGAACTTGACACTGACGAAACGGTACTTTCCAAAAGTATTCCCTTGGGACAGTTGGAACGTTTAAAGCAACGTTCAAAGGCCGTGAACGACCTGTACTTGAAAAATAGGGGCAAATACCAGCGCCTTTTGGTAACCCATGTGGATAGCCGTAGCAAAGGCACCAATATCGATGTTTTCTTTTACCATCATGAAAAAAGCCAAAACGGTAAAAAGTTGGCAGAAAGCATTCACCAGACTTTTATGGACAAATACAAAAAGTTCCAACCCAATAGGCTCTACAATGGAACATTTATGGAACGAAGCAGCCTGTATATGGTAAAAAACACGCTTCCTGCCATGGCCTATATCGAAATTGGAAACATTCGCAGTAAAAAAGACCAACGTCGGATATTGGACCCGGATAATCGGCAAGCATTGGCCAAATGGATCTCCGAAGGGATTCTGTTGGATTACGAATCCTCCAAAACCTTTATTTCCAAGTAAAAACTATCTTTTTTGTCCAGTTAGATTGATGGGGAAAGCTTAACAGCATCCCCCACCATTGTAATGCCATGTACTCTCACTGACATGGATTTCATCTGATTCCTTTGCCAGGGCAGCAGCGGTCTTGTCGCATACCGCCAAAGGCTGGTTTTGAAAAAGCACATGTCCCTTTTTGTCATCCAGATACTCCTGGTCACCAAAATAGATGGCTGTTTTTCCAGTGAACATACAAGGGCCATCTGCTGGCATGGGGTCCTTGATGGCGGCAATCTCAATGGACTCAATATGGATCAACTCATCTGTTGGATAATGATTGGGGGACAATACCCTGTAAGACCTTCTTCCTCTTATTTCAATGGTTCCAAACCCTGCATCGGTAAGTACTTTTACATAATCCTTCAAGGGAATGCTACCACTTAGGCACTGTGCACGAAGTCTATCGTCGTTTCTCAGTTCCTCGTTCATCGGCTGTTCACAAATGGGATCGCTCATGACCAATCTGCCATGGGGTTTCAATACCCGGTACATTTCGGCAACCGCCTTTTTTAAATCCTCCATTTTAAAGATGTTGAAAAGGCAATTCTGTGCAGCAACATCAATACTTTCGTCCTCTACGGGCAAATGAAGGGCATCTCCCTTCACCAAGTTTACGTACTCACTTTTGAACCAATCATTTTCCGCTTCAGCGATTTTAAAGTTTTTCCGGGAGGCTTCCAACATCTCATCCACCGTATCCACTCCGGTGACACCGCCTTTTTGTCTGGAGAAATAGGCAAACTGGAGCAACTCCATTCCACCTCCTACCCCTACGTAAAGAATTTTGGGGTTGTTTACCAAATCTTGGGCGGAGACGGTACTTCCGCAGCCATAGTTCATTTCTTGCATGATCTTGGGAATGGACAAACCTGGGAATTGCCAAACGGGGGTGGTGGTACAACATAATCCCACATCCGGGGTTAAAGCCGCCTCTTTGTAAAGATCTTGGGTCGCATCTAAATAACTCATATTATTTTGATTAGTTCTCTGAATAATTTTATCATTTTAGGTTCTGCTTTTCCGGCAATGTCCAGAATTTCCTGAATTTTCACTGGTTGCAGGTTGTCCGGGTCACATTCATCGGTTAAAACAGATACCGCTACAATGGGTAGTCGTAAATGATTGGCAACAATTACTTCGGGGACCGTACTCATTCCCACTGCATCGGCACCCAATATTTTGAGCATTCGATATTCGGCCTTGGTTTCCAGTTGTGGACCCACCACGGAGGCATATACCCCTTTTTGTATGGAAATGCCTTCTTTTTGGGCGATGTCCTTAATTTTAGCACTCATATCAAGGTCATAAGGCTCGCTCATATCCACAAACCTGTTTCCAAATTCAGAAACATTGCGAAAAGCCAATGGTGACCCGCCTTGAAGGTTGATATGGTCTTCAATGAGCATGATATCCCCCTTTTTAAAGTTGAGGTTAATGGCACCGGCAGCGTTGGATACAAAGAGTTTTTGGATTCCCAAAAGGTGCATTACCCGAATGGGATAGGTAATGTCGACAAAGTCGTATCCCTCGTACAAATGGAAACGGCCTTGCATGACCACTACTTTCTTGCCCTCAATGGTCCCGTAGATCAATTTTCCTGAATGGAACTCGACCGTGGCCAGCGGAAAATGCGGAATATGGTTGTAGTGCGCCTCAATCGGCTCTTCAATATGGTCGATCAACTGACCCAGCCCCGTGCCCAGCACAATGCCAATTTCGGGAGTTTCAAACCCCCTCTTCTTCAAGTATTCAACAGATTCATTTAATTGTTCTTGCGTCATTTTTTCATGTGTTTTAGAAAAGGTTCAAAAGCCTTTATGTCTTTTATGTCTTCGTAATAATCAACGTCGTTTTTTTCCGCCAACAGCGCTACTTGCTCCATGGCAAGGTCGTTCAAAGTGTCCGATAACACTTTATCCGTGCCCCAAGTTTTGTTTCTGAACAGTTTATCGTTCAACTTGTTCATGCCCAATAGGTAATACCCCCCATCTTCAGCGGGACCCACCACATACTCATGGTCGTTCAATTTGGAAAAAGCTTCTTCCAATTCGTTTTGGGACAGATGGTACATGTCGCTCCCGATCACGATAATTTGCTCAAATCCTGCCTGGAAACCATCCTTGAAGGCATTGAGCATCCTTTCACCCAGATCAGAGCCCACTTGTAATTTTTTTCCAAATATCTTGTTGTCCCAGATGTCGTCCAACCAAATTTCTTCCGAATAATACACCCATTTTTCAACGGGAAGGTGTTGGGTAAAAGCTACCGTACGATCCAACAAAAATTTGTAGATTTCCAGGGCAGCTTCATTACCAACCGTGGCCGCCAATCGGGTCTTGCACTTACCCAGTTCAGGGTTTCTGGTGAGAATCAGGAGTAAGTTCTTCTTCAATGGATTTAATTTTGGCAAGTGATAGCGTTTTTGGGTCGCTAAATTTTAAGAAATTTACTGTTTCAGTGTATTTTTAAGCAACAGATTACATGCTCGCATGGCTTTGTTCCCAACCCAAAAATAGCTCTATAAATGTAGCGGAATCCAGTTTCTTGTACAAATCCTAATATGGGAAAATGAGAGGCGTAAAAAGAGAACTTATTTATTCAGGCCCTCTGTCTAGGACACCTTGGTAAGGTAGGAGGGCAAGTGGGTGCGAAGTTTGGAAAATGAAATGGGTTTGGTAAGGTAATCGTTCATGCCCACCCCTTTGGCTTCGTCAATTGCTTCTTTGGTCACATCTGCGGAAAGCCCAATGATGGTGATTTCCTGGTTGAATCTCCTAATCTCCTCTGTAGCCTGAAAACCATCCATGTCAGGCATGTGTACATCCATAAAAACAAGGTCATAGGAGTTGTTCTTTATGGCTTCCACCGCTTCCAGACCGTTACAGGCCGAGTCGGCATTTACGCCCAATTTCTCAAGGGTCATTTTCAGTACTTTGACGTTTACACGATTGTCATCCACAATGAGGACTTTGCAACCGTCATATTGGAAGAATTCCGGGTTTTGGGTTCTTGTTTCCCGCCTGGTTTCAGATAGGGGGAACGCCAGGGAAAGGTGAAATTCTGTACCCACATTTTCTTCACTCTGTACTGTGATCTTACCATTAAAAAGTTCCACCAATTTATAGGTAATGTACAAACCAAGCCCGCTGCCTTCGTGCCGTTTGCATTTTCCTTTGTCTATTTGGGTAAACCGGTCAAAAATGGTGTTCAGTTTGTTTTTTGGGATGCCAATTCCGGTATCCTTTATTAGAAAGTCCAATTGAACGGTACCATTGTTGTTTTTTTCCTTGCAGAAGATTTCTATGCCTCCCTTCTCGGTGAATTTTAGGGAATTTCTAAGGATATTGGTGAGTATTTGTCCAAATTTGCCAACATCCCCTACCACTTCATGGCCACAATCCTCGGAGGTTTCCAGAACTATGGAAAGCCCTTTTTCTTCGGCACTTGGGCTATAAATGCTGATAATGTTCCGCAATTCTTCCCGAGGTGAAAAAATATCGCTTCTCAGGGTAGACTTTCCGGATTCAATTTTATCGATCTCAAGAATGTCGTTTACCAAAAGCAACAATTTCTTGGAAGAGATGTCCATTAGCATTAGGTATTCCTGCAGGGAACCCTGTATGTCGGATAATCGGAGTACCTCTATAAAACCGATAATGGCATTTAGGGGTGTCCGTATCTCATGGCTCATATTGGATATGAACTCGGTTTTGGCCAAGGAAGATTTTTCAGCCTTTTGGCGTTCTTCTACCAAGGATTTGTTCAATTCCTTTAGTTTATCGTTGGTATGGATCAGTCGTCGGTTCTTTTTTCTGGACGATTGGTAAAAGTAAATGAGTGAACTGGTCAATAAGGATACCAGAACCCCAAAAATGAAGAAGATATACGTGTTTTTGTTCCTCTCTGCAAGGAAATCCAAATTGGAGGGCATTAAGGACAGGGTCCATTCTTGTTGGTCCAACGGGTCTATCACAAAAGTAGTTGTATAAACAAACTCGTTGGGAGCTGCCGCTTTGTCCGGACTGTTCTTTGAATAGAACACGGTTCCCTTCTCATCAATTACTTCAATGGCATACATGTCCAAGCTGGAGGCCAGTTCATTGAAAGGATTGGTGAAATCCATCCCAGCAGTGATGGATCCTTGAAATTTACCATCAAAAAAGACCGGGACATCCACCAAAAAGGCACTGCCTCCTTGATACAGGTTGGTCCATGAGGAAATATTGGTGGAGGAGTCCTTCATATGTTTCCTCCATTCGGTATTTCGTGGATGATTGGAAAGGTCCATGTTAATGGCAGCCTCATTGCTCTCCAAAGGGGTAATGACCCGAATCACCATCAAGCTATCTACCCATTCCACAAATTTGAAGGAAGGGTTTTGCTCCAGAATAAGTCTTGCATCCCGCTCCCAATATTGAAAATAGGAACCATTGGTCATTTCAATACGTTCCTTCAGGTTTTCCAGGGACTTGATATTGTATTTGACTGATGAGAAAAATTCTTGTGCCCTTAATTTTCCGGTTGTCCGAATTTCGTTGGTAAATGATGCCTTTTGCGACTTTAAAGATCTATTGCCCAAAATGAATATGGTCAGCACGAAAATGCTAAAAACAGCAACGGGAAGCAGTAACTCTCTTTGTGAAGGTTTCAGCAGCATCTAATTCTCCAGATTTGGGCAAGTTATTTACGTACGATTCTTTACCCATGATTGCAGACAAGAATCGTTGTAAGAAAATACACCTTTTTAAATTTTAAATAACAACACAATTTTTGGCATATTATTGTGTGGCTGCTATTTCAATTTTGTTGCCTTTTTATAGGTTCGTACAGCATTGAAGCCACATAGTTTCCATTTTATCAATATCTTCATGACCATGCAAGGAAAAATATTTTTTGGACTGTTGTCGGTTTTGATACTGGGATGCAAGGGAAATGATAAGCCAAATGAGGAGAAGCAAGACTTACGGCACAGTTACGTGGAACAATACCGGCCTCAATTCCATTTTACACCGGAAGAAAAATGGATGAACGATCCCAATGGACTGGTCTATCATGAGGGCATTTACCATCTTTTTTATCAATACTATCCTGAAGACATTGTTTGGGGACCCATGCATTGGGGGCATGCAACCAGCAAGGACTTGGTTCATTGGGAGCATCAACCCATAGCATTGTATCCTGACGAGCATGGACTCATATTTTCGGGTAGTGCGGTTGTGGATAAGAACAACACCTCCGGATTTGCCAAAAACGGTGAGACACCTTTGGTGGCGGTTTTTACTTATCATTCCATGGAGGGTGAAAAAGCGGGACGGATGGATTTCCAGACGCAAGGGATAGCCTACAGTCTTGACAATGGGGAAACTTGGACCAAGTATGATGGAAATCCAGTGATTGGAAATAGCGGTATCAAGGATTTTAGAGATCCCAAGGTGTTCTGGGATGAAGGCTCCCAAAAGTGGGTATTGGTCTTGGTGGCCGGCGACAATGCCAAGTTTTATGGATCTGATAATTTGAAGTATTGGAACTTATTGAGTGAATTTGGAAGGGAACAAGGAGCACATGGAGGCGTTTGGGAATGTCCGGATCTATTCCCTTTGCAGGTAGACGGCTCCGATGAAACAAAATGGGTGTTGATCATCAGTATGAACCCTGGGGCGTCCAATGGGGGTAGTGGCACCCAGTATTTTGTGGGCAATTTTGATGGAAAAACGTTCATATCAGAGCAGATGGAACCCAAATGGCTGGATTTTGGCACAGATAATTATGCAGGGGTAACCTACAACAATACGCCAAACGGTGAGCGCATTTTTATTGGTTGGATGAGCAACTGGGACTATGCCCGGGATACGCCTACCCAGAAATGGCGCAGCGCCATGACGGTGCCCAGAAAATTGGCGTTGAAAAAGAGGGAAGGGGACTATTTATTGGCCAACTATCCTATACCGGAGGTAGATGGCTTGGCCACATCCATTTTAATGGAAGGATTTACCGTTGGTGCCCATCAAACCGAATCCCGAAGGATAGAAGGGTTGAACCAATCCTCATTACTGCTGACATCAGGCTCCAAGGATTTCAGCATCACCCTAAAAAACAAATTGGGAGAAACTGTGGCCATGTCCATGGATTCCAAAAAGAATCAATTTGCCCTAGATCGAAGGAATTCTGGCCAGGTTGATTTTCAAGAAGCATTTGGGAACAAAATACATATTGCGCCCACTCATTTATTGGAGGGGGACAGTGTGGAAGTGAAGATTTTGGTGGACCAATCTTCCATTGAGATTTTTGTAAATGGAGGACTTCTGACCATGACCGAACAACTATTCCCCAACGCTCCGTTTGATACATTGATCATTGAAAACAAGGACCAAAAAACCGAAATAGAGGTTTCCAATGTTAAGAAAATGGAATCTGTGTGGCAATGATGCTCTCTTCTGACGTTTATCAGTTTTTTTAAAAGACTTCGTGACGAACTTTAGGGCAAATTAGGTTTATGCCCATTTCCGAGGAACAATTGCAACAAATGTCCACCCAATTGGAGGAGGTTTTGGATTTGATACAGCAGCAGGATGTTGACCATGTATCAAAAATGGACCATGTTTGTCCCATGTATCGGGAAAGTGCCAAAAACCTGATGCATTATACCGCTTTTAGGGGATTTGATGCACGGAGCATGCAAAAAGGATTGAAGCAATTGGGGTTGACCCGTTTGGCCAACGCGGAAGGGAACATGTTGGGAAGTTTGGTGAACTTGAAAACGGTGGTAGATGGTCTGCTGGGAAAACCGGTCCCTGAGGTCGGAAATCAATATTTGGCGATAGGGGAAGGCAAGGAATTATTGGAAAAACATACCGATCAACTTTTTGGTACAAGTTCCAAACCGCGTAGGGTCCGTATTATGGTCACCCAACCTTCGGAAGCGGCCACGGACTATGATTTGGTGCTGGGAATGGTGAAAAATGGTATGGACTGTGCCAGGGTAAATTGTGCCCACGATGGTCCGGAAATTTGGAAATCCATTATAGACAATGTAAGGAAGGCTGCGGAGGAATGTTCCACCGAGGTCAAGATTGCCATGGATTTGGCAGGGCCGAAGATACGTACCGGCCCCATATCGGAAGGTCCAAGGATGAAGAAGTTCAAGTCTCCCGCAAAATCCCATGGTGAAAAAGGGATGGTTTTTATCAAATTGGTTCCGGATGCCCAAATGGAACTGGGGCCCAATGAATTACCCGTGAGGAAAAAATGGATGCGGAAGCTCCGAGTTGGGGACGATATTCGGGTAAACGATGTCAGAGGGAGATCCCGGAAAATCAAAGTAGTGCAAACAGAAAAGGATTTTGTTATGCTCTTGAGTCCAAAATCGGTCCATATAGAAACAGGTGCCGTTTTGAAACCTTCCAGAAGAATCATGAAGAAAGGAAAGGTTGGGAACCTTCCAGCGGTGGAGCAATCCATACTATTGCATGAAGGTGATGTATTGATGGTATCCAAGGACAACAGTGTTGGCTCCCTACCCATTTTTGATGCCAAGGGAGACTTGATGGAACCGGGAGCAATTGGTTGTACTCCACCAGAAATAGTCCAAAAAATGAAAGTAGGGGCCCCTATTTTGTTCGATGATGGCAAGATAGAGGGCATTGTTGAGGAGATAGGGCCGGATAGATTCAAGGTGCGGATTGTCCGTGCATCGGAAGGAGGTTCCAAGCTGAAAGCGGAAAAAGGGATCAATGTGCCTACCTTGGATCTGGGAATTTCCGGATTGACGGACAAGGACAAGGAAGACCTGAAATTTGTTGCACAGCATGCGGACATCGTCAACTTTTCCTATGTAAACAGCGAGGATGATGTACAAGAGTTGTTAAATGAACTACATCAGTTGGGAGTAAAGGACAAATTGGGGATTGTCCTCAAAATAGAGACCCAGTTGGCCTATAAGAACTTAATTGGAATTTTGATTACGGCCATGCAGACCAAAACTGTTGGTGTAATGATTGCCAGAGGGGATTTGGCACTGGAAGTGGGCTGGAAAAATATGGGAATGGTGCAGGAAGGTATATTGTCTTTCTGTAGTGCGGCACATGTTCCGGTGGTATGGGCCACCCAAGTGTTGGAAGGTCTTGCCAAAAAGGGAATGCCTTCCCGTTCCGAGATAACCGACATAACATCATCAGTACAAGCAGAGTGTGTCATGCTCAACAAAGGCCCCCATATCCACAGGGCCATTTCCTTTTTGGATGAGGTTTTGGCCAATATTGAAAGCTCCCATGACAAAAAGGAGGTAATGTTACCGAAAATAGAGTGGTAAAAATGAAAAAGACGCCATGAACTGGCGCCTTTTAACAGAGACATTATTAACTACAGGAAATTTTTGATTGATGTCTGTTGGTGTTTAGTATAGCCTAAAACATGTAATGGTAAAGACTGCTTATTAGGGAGTAGACGGATAGTGCAATTGCCAAGTACCAAAAGAGGTAACCAAGTTTTGCTTCAATAGTGTTCATTTTTCTGAGTGTTTGTTTATGGGGTTGAGTTACATCTGCATCCCGAAAGTACTCAATACCCACGACCCACAATTCACAATTTTATTGCTTGCAGCAATATGGACATAATTGGTCATAAATGTTATGTAAATGGTAAACGGCTGGAATTAGTGTAAAATCAATGATTTTTGAATCAAAACTCTGAAAATCAGAAATTTACAATAAATTTAACAAAAGAAAGGAACACAAAAACAAAAAAAGGAATGCTTTTGAATCCA
>JAGQZL010000009.1 GCA_020434915.1 Allomuricauda sp.
TCACTTTGAAGTTTTGCCCAATTCCTTCATAGGTCTTGAACAAAAGATGGTTTTTGACCGTTTGATTGAATTGGTCATCCGCCAAAATTGAATCAAAACGTATTCTGGAATCGATATAAAAGCTTCCGGAACCACCATAATTTTTGCTGATTGGGTTAAGGTCGTATTTTGAAATTTGGTCCAGATAGTCACGAAAAAAGGCAAAAATCATTAGGGAATCTGACTTTCCAAGGTCAAAACGAACCGGTTTTTCCATTTTTTCTTCACTCTGCAAGGACTGGTTCAATGTCAGCCATTGGGAAATCACTTTTAAATTTTTGTGGCTTTCCATCAACATGTCCAATGCATCTTTTCGATATTCATAATTTTCCGTGGATATGGTTTTGGTTTGATGAAGTGAATCCAATAGAGCCATTTCCCTTAAATAATCTTCTTTCGCTTTTACATAATAATCAATGGATTTTTGCTCAAAATCTTCAATACCTTCTTCTACCATTAAATGGCCAAAAACAAGATAATGACTCGTATACAGGTTGTTGAATAATTTTTTTAAACGATAGCCATTGTAGTTAAGTTCTACATCCTGTACTTCTCTATTGGTTATTCTTGCTTTTGGAATAAGGTTTTCATAGGTAATGAGCACGGTATCGCCATTTTGCACTAGAAAAGTTTCTTTTAGCGCTGTAAAAAAATTGGGGATAGCCAATTCTAGGAACTTGGAATAGGTTTCAATGGTGAGCGTATCATTTGTTTTTGGTTTGGGAATCCATTTCTTCTCGTTGTTCATGTGGTCCACATAGGTAAAACCGTTTTGGGGAAATAGGGCTTTGGGGCCAGTACTGTCAATTACTTGTTTTCCAATACTGTCTTGGGCCATAACATGCACATAATTTGCAGGGGCATCTACGGATATGAGGACCACCTTATTGGGGATGGTCGGTTTTTCCACTTGTCCGGGCCTATCTTTTTTACATGACAGGAGTAGAATAAGAAGTACTGATGTGAAAAAACAGCCAAAGTGCTTTTTAATCATTGGTTTATAGAGCTTTTCCTAAAAATACCAATAAAATGCAATGGTGCTACCAGTTGGTAGGAGTAGGCTATAAAATCTCCTGGATATAATCCTCCATCGACTCAGGAGTGGTAATGGGGGCAAAACGTTTTACTGGTTTGCCTGTTTTATCAATGACAAACTTGGTAAAATTCCATTTGATTTTCCCGCCCAATAATCCCTTGAGCTCGGATTTGAGGTACTTAAAAATGGGGTGCGCGGAATCACCGTTCACATCAACCTTGGCAAACATGGGAAAACTCACCCCGTAGTTCAATTGGCAAAATTCCTGGATTTCATCAGAATCGCCCGGTTCCTGATTCCCAAATTGGTTGCAAGGAAAGCCAAGAATCACCAGACCTTGGTCTTTGTAGGTGTCATACAACTTTTCCAAACCTTCATACTGTGGGGTTAGGCCACATTTGCTGGCCGTATTCACCACTATAATGGTCTTGCCTTGGTATGTTTTCATGGACTCGGGGGTACCGTCCAATCGTTCTGCATCAAAATCGTAAAACTTCATATTCTTCCAATTTTTAAAGGGATGTTATACCCACTCCACATTCAATCCATGTAATGCAGTGTCTAAATCATTCAACGACTTTGGGTCTATAATCTGGGTATTGATGGTCAATTCCTTGTTGTTCTCTCCTTTTAGGATATAATCTCCTGCAAATTTCTTGATTTTACGAATCGTATCTATTTCCATCTTCTTTCCAAAAGGGCCACCCTCTTGTATAATGCCATTTTCAATGCTCAAATATTTGTAGTGCCGCTGGTAGGCATATAATCCCAAGTATAGCAATGCAATGACCACGAAGCTATAATCCAGAATTCGGGTCTCATCATCAAAAATAAAATTGGCTACCGACAAAACGCTCCAGACTAGACCAAGAATCAGATTAATGGTCAGATGCTTTTTCTTGTAAGAGATTTTCATGGTAAAAATTTTGAAAGGTTCATTGCAACTTTATCACCTTAAATTTACCATATTTCTTTTCATTACCTACATCATTTGCTTAATGGCATTCATGATGATTGGTGCATGAATCCGGGAATTTTCAATAAACCACTTGTGGGTTTCCATGCCGCCGCAAATAACCCCTGCCAAAAACAGGCCGGGAACATTGGTTTCCATAGTCTCCGGGTCATAGGAGGGAAGTCGCTTTTCATCCTCGGATAGGTCTATTCCCAATTTTTCCAAAAATTCAAAATTGGGCATATAGCCAGTTAAAGCCAGTACAAAATCGTTCTGTAAGGTAACTTCACCATCCGCTGTTTTGATAATGATTTCGGAAGGGGTGATTTCTTTTACTTCGGAATTGTAATAAGCCTTGATGCTTCCTTCCTCAATCCGATTGATAATGTCCGGGCGCACCCAATATTTTACCCGTTGCCCCACCTCGGGTCCACGGATAATCAAGGTGACTTCGGCTCCCTTTCGCCAACATTCCAAAGCTGCATCTATAGCTGAGTTGCTGGCCCCGACCACTGCCAATTTCTGGCTGGCATAAAAATGGGGGTCGTTGTAGTAATGGGAAACTTTGGGTAAATCCTCGCCTGGAACGTTCATTAAATTGGGAAGGTCATAAAATCCGGTGGCAACCACCACATTTTTACCTTGGTATTCCGCCTTGTTTGTCTGAACCATAAAAAGGTTGTTCTTTTTTTTAACTTCCAGCACAGTCTCAAAAAGATGGATGTTCAAATTGTTGGAGGTCACAATCCGTCGGTAGTATTCCAAAGCCTCATTACGTTTGGGCTTTGCCTCCTTACTGATAAAAGGAATATTATCGATTTCCAATTTTTCCGAAGAGGAAAAAAACTGCATGTTCATTGGGTAATTGAACAGGGAATTTACAATAGGACCTTTCTCAATGATGATATAGCTTAATCCCTGTTTTTTGGCTTCCAGGCCACAAGCTATGCCAATGGGCCCACCTCCAATGATTACCACATCAAACTCCTGCATTACGCTATCTCTTCTTTTAGTTTTTTGATGGTCTTGGTCGGATTATCACTTTTGAACACAAAACTGCCCGCAACCAGTACATCCGCCCCGAAGTCTACCAACTTTTTGGCATTGGTCGCATTCACCCCACCGTCTATTTCAATCAATGCCTTGGAATTTTTTCTATCAATCAAATTTTTAAGATCTTGAACTTTTTGAAAGGTGTTTTCAATAAAAGATTGTCCACCAAAACCAGGGTTTACACTCATCACTACCACAATATCGATATCCTGGATGGGATCTTCCAATAAATTGATGGATGTGTGCGGGTTAATCGCCACTCCGGCTTTCATACCTTCGGCTTTGATGGCCTGGAGTGTCCGGTGCAAATGAGGACAAGCCTCATAATGTACACTTAGATGGTGTACCCCCAAACTGGCAAAAGTTTTAATATACCTGTCCGGGTCTACAATCATTAAATGGGTATCCAACGGCTTCTTGGCATGTTCGGCAATTGCTTTTATTACGGGCATTCCGAAGGAGATGTTGGGCACAAAGACACCATCCATGATATCCAAGTGAAACCAATCCGCTTCACTTTGGTTGACCATTTCTATGTCTCGTTGAAGATTGGCAAAATCCGATGCCAATAGCGAAGGAGCGATAATTTTTTTGCTCATGAGTGAACTAAAACTTTTCCTTACAAAGGTAGTGAAATGTTAAATCATATCTGGTTTTGGCAAGGTACTTCCTTATTTTCCTGTGGTATCAATGGAAACAGGTCCATAAACGGCATCCCTGAACTTTTTATGCAAAACACCGTTAAACGGAAAAATCTGTACAAAGAAAACGACAGTAAGCTTGTTTACGGGGTCTACCCAAAAGAGCGTGCTGGCAGCTCCATCCCAGAAAAACTCACCTACAACTCCATTGTTCTCTTTTTTTGACGTAGGTGGTCTTAACCGGACGGCAAAGTCAATTCCAAATCCCATTTGTCCTTTACTGGGAAGCCAAGACCGGTCTTTGATGCTTTCGTCCAAATGGTTGGTTGCCATCAGCTCCACGGTCTCTGGTTCAAGAATTTTTATACCGTTCAAGGTTCCCTTGTTCACCAACATCTGGGCAAATTTCATATAATCGTCCAAGGTTGAGGTAAGGCCCCATCCACCTGGTGTAAGGCTCCATTTTCCATAATTGTATGCGTGGGATTCCTGATCATCTTGTTGGTCCAAAAAGCCGAGCTTATCATGGGAATAGGCTGCTGACATCCTTTTTTGGTCAGATTTTGGTATAAAATAGCGTGTTTCTTCCATGTTTAGAGGGCCTAGGATATGCTCCTGTAAATATTCTGCATAAGGTCGGCCCGAAATACGCTCTACTAAAAAAGCTTGTATATCAACAGATGGACCATATTCCCATTTTTCTCCAGGCTGAAACCATAGTGGGACCTTGCTCAATCTTGAAGCCATTTGGTTGAGGTCATTTTCCCAGTCAAAAGGGTCTGCAAGTCGCAGTGCTGCACTCAACCCCAGAATGTCGTTTCTAGTCGTAAAACCGCCTGTATGTCTCGTAATATCCCTGATGGTAATGGGCCTTTTGAGCGGCTCCAGAATCATTTTTCCGGTAGAATCAACACCTTTGTATACCTGCATATTGGCAAACTCGGGGGCATATTTTTCCAAAGGGTCATCCAAACTAAACTTTCCCTTTTCGTACAAACTCATCAATGCAGTTCCTGTTATCGGTTTGGTCATGGAGTAAATCTGGACCAATGTAGTACGCTCCATGTTTTTCTGTTTTTTAAGATCAGCATATCCAAAGGCATTGTAATACACCTCTTCCCCTTTTTCGTAGATAAGTGCGGATACTCCAGCTACATCCCTGTTATCCACAAAGCTTTTAAGGGTGGAATCCAATCTTTTTATGGATTTTTCGGTTATAATGGATGGAGTGTCCTCTTGTGCTACACCTATTTCAATGGCCAAAAATGTTATGAAAAAAAGTAGAAGTGTTGGTTTCATAGTGTAAATAGGATTGAATATCAGAAAGTTAACAAATAAAAATTGATTCGATAGCTTTATTGAAAGATTTGGGTGAAGATAGGGGAGTCCTAAAATGAAAAAACTCCGGTAATCAGCCGGAGTTTATTCATCAATCAAAAAACGAACAGTCATGATAAACTGTTATATCTACTAAATTACAACTTTCCTGCCAAAAATCAAATTTAAGGATAGTTTAACTGTAATTTATTTAGTTAAAATCCACATTTTAACCTAAATACGTCTTTAAAATCTTACTTCTTGAGGTATGCTTCAGGCGTCTGATAGCCTTTTCCTTGATTTGACGCACCCTTTCCCTGGTTAAGTCAAAAGTCTCGCCAATTTCCTCCAAGGTCATGGAATGCTGACCGGCCAAACCAAAGTAAAGCCTGATCACGTCCGCTTCACGGGGCGTTAAGGTCTCCAATGCACGCTCAATCTCGGTACGCAAAGATTCATGTAACAATTCCTTGTCCGGATTGGGGGATTCCCCACTACGCAATACATCGTACAGGTTGGAATCCTCCCCATCAATCAAAGGTGCATCCATGGAAACGTGACGACCGGAGTTTTTCAAGGATTGCTTCACATCTTCCACGGTCATGTCCAATTCTTTGGCAATTTCCTCGGCAGATGGGGTTCTTTCATGAGCCTGCTCCAAGAAAGCAAACGTTTTATTGATCTTGTTGATGGAGCCAATCTTGTTCAATGGCAAACGTACGATACGTGATTGTTCTGCCAAAGCTTGTAGAATGGACTGACGAATCCACCAAACAGCATAAGAAATAAATTTAAAACCACGGGTTTCGTCAAAACGTTGTGCAGCTTTTATCAATCCCAAGTTCCCTTCATTGATCAAATCGGGGAGGGTCAAACCTTGGTTTTGGTATTGCTTGGCAACGGAAACAACGAACCTTAGGTTGGCTTTTGTCAATTTTTCCAAAGCTACCTGGTCTCCCGCTTTAATGCGCTGTGCCAACTCCACTTCCTCATCGGCGGTGATCAAATCCACCTTACCGATTTCCTGCAAATACTTGTCCAGCGAAGCGGTTTCCCTATTGGTAACCTGTTTTGTAATCTTTAACTGTCTCATCTAAATTTTCCCTTCATTTTATGTTTGTGAACCGAAGCTCATTAAGTTATACGTAGAAAAAAGTAAAAAGTTACATTTTGATAAACTTTTTTTAAAAAAGAAGACCCCAGGAATTTTCCTGGGGCCCATCATATATGCTTAAAGGATTTGTTTAATCCCTGCGTGGTTTTCTATCTCGATCACCACCTCTACGGTCACCGCCTCTTCGATCGCCACCTCTGCGGTCGCCATCCCTGTCATTTCTAGGAGGTCTTTCCTTGTAACCTTCCGGTTTTGGCAACAATGCCTTTCTGGAAACCTTCTCTTTCCTAGTTTTTGGGTCGATACCGAAATACTTCACATCGATCACATCTCCCAAGTTCACCACATCGGTAACATTCTCGGTACGTTCCCATGCCAATTCGGAAACGTGAAGCAGTACTTCGTTTCCTGGGGCATCCACATACTCTACAACGGCACCAAAATCCAATACTTTGATCACCTTCACCTCATAAGCGCTGCCAACTTCAGGTTTGAACATCAAGGCATCGATTTTCTTCAATACCATGTCGATACCATCTTGGTCGGTACCCAAAATTTCCACAATACCTTCTTCGGTTTCTGGATCTTCGTTGATGACAATGGTGGTCTTGGATCTTTTTTGTAGATCTTGGATCACTTCTCCACCTTTACCGATCAAGGCTCCAATAAATTCACCAGGAATAATTCTGGTAATGATTTTTGGAGCATAGGATTTCACCTCTGGTCTTGGTTCGGCAATGGTATCGGTCAATTTGCCCAAAATGTGCATTCTACCGTCCCTTGCCTGCATCAAGGCTTTTACCAAAATTTCATAGGAAAGTCCTTTTACCTTGATATCCATCTGGCAAGCAGTGATACCATCTGCAGTACCGGTCACTTTAAAGTCCATGTCTCCCAAGTGATCTTCATCACCCAAGATATCAGAAAGAACGGCAAATTTTCCGGTTTCCGTATCAGTAATCAGTCCCATGGCAATACCAGAAACTGGTTTTTTCAACTGTACCCCGGCATCCATCAACGCCATGGTACCTGAACATACGGTGGCCATGGAGGAAGAACCATTGGATTCCAATACCTCGGAAACCACACGCACGGTATAGGGGCAATCAGCTGGAATCATGCCTTTAAGGGCACGTTGCGCCAAGTTACCATGTCCAACCTCTCTACGGGATGTACCTCGTATAGGTCTAGCTTCCCCTGTGGAGAAAGGAGGGAAGTTGTAGTGCAAATAGAACGTTTCTTCACCTTCGTAGGATGGCATGTCAATTTGGTTGGCCTCTCTTGAGGTGCCCAAAGTAACGGTGGCCAATGCTTGGGTCTCGCCACGTGTAAAGATGGCGGAACCGTGTACGGATGGTAAATAATCAATTTCGCACCAGATGGGGCGGATGTCGGTAGTCTTACGACCGTCCAAACGAAGTCCTTCGTCCAAAGTTAGGTTACGAACGGCTTCTTTTTCGGCCTTGTGGTAGTATTTGGAAACCAATCCACCAATTTCTTCCAATTCCTCTTCAGAGAAAGTAGCTTTGATTTCTTCCTTAATGGCGGCGAAAGCTTCGCTGCGCTCTTTTTTGGAAGAACCAGCTTTTGCCACAGCATATACCTTATCATAGGCCAAGTCGTATACTTTCTTCTGAAGATCTTCGTCCTCTGTTTCAGGTTCGTACTCACGGGTTTCCTTTTTACCGAAAGCTTCGGCCAATTTTACCTGTGCGGCACATTGAACTTTAATGGCTTCGTGGGCAAATTTGATGGCTTCCACCATTTCCTCTTCGGAAATTTCACCCATTTCACCTTCCACCATCATCACAGAATCTTCCGAAGCACCGATAACCATATCAATGTCTGAAGTCTTCAATTGCTCCATGGTAGGGTTGATGATCAATTCACCATCTACACGACCTACGCGAACCTCGGAAATTGGACATTCAAAAGGAAGGTCGGACAATTGGATGGCTGCTGAAGCGGCCAAACCTGCCATGGCATCGGGCATAACGTTTTCGTCGTGAGACATCAATTGGATCATTACCTGGGTCTCAGAGTGGTAATCTTTCGGGAACAAGGGTCGAAGCACCCTGTCCACCAAACGCATGGTCAATACCTCGCCATCGCTAGGTCTGGCCTCACGCTTAAAGAATCCGCCAGGATAACGTCCTGCAGCGGCAAATTTTTCGCGATAATCAACGGTAAGTGGCAAAAAGTCCACATCCGATGCTTGATAATTGGAGACAACTGTACATAACAACATACATTTGCCTGACTGGACAACCACAGAACCATGGGCCTGTTTTGCCAATTTTCCGGTTTCGATGGAAATCTCCCTACCGTCACCAAGGTCAATGACCTCTTTAAAAGTTTTTGGAATCATAAAAATAATCTTACCCTACCGTAATCGGTTCGGGTCGTTAAACATTTGGTCTACCGCCATCCGGGCGGTCGGGTTGTGTTGTTGTTGTGTGTGCCTGGGGCACTGACCAATGAAAAACTATAAGTAGCTTTTTGTGTTTGCCTGATTTTTTGAATCAGGGCTTTGGTGTCGTTGGAGCCCGTCCAACTAAAACAAAGGGGAAGCCGAAGCCTCCCCATTGATTTTATTTTCTGATACCCAATTCTTTGATCAAAGAACGGTACTTTTCAATATCTTTCTTTTTAAGGTAATCCAAAAGACTACGTCTTTTACCTACCAATTTTACCAAGGAACGCTCAGTGTTATAATCCTTGTGGTTCCTTTTTAGGTGTTGTGTCAAGTGGTTGATACGGTGTGTGAACAATGCAATTTGCCCTTCCGTAGAACCGGTGTTGCTCTCAGAGCCGCCGTGTTTCTTGAAAATATCGGCCTTTACTTCTTTGGTTAAATACATTCCAATATTATTTAAATGATTTTTATGTATTGATTGACCTTCAATCAGCGTGCAAAGATAAGCCTTTTTTTGAATCTACGAATTTTAACAGGAAATTAAACCTTTTGCCAAAGTGCTGGTCAAAGAGGCAAACCATTAAAATTCAATCAGTATGAAAAAGAGAATTCAATCAACAAGTTTCAACAACATTGCTTCCATTTTGGCGGGAGGATTGCTCATGATCGTAGCTTCCTGTAGCAATGAATCCACTACGGAAGACCTTACAAGCACTGAGGTGATTTCGGCAACCGAGCTGAAATACAGTGATGAGACCGAAATGATTTCCGAGGAAGTCACTACCATTGCCGAAGATGTGTATGCTGTCGATGAGATTTCAAGTACCTCAAAAATTGATTTTCACTCCAATTACTTGCCAGAATGTGTAACTGTATCAGTGGTTCTAACGGATACCACCAAGGATGTGACCATTGATTTTGGGGAAGGTTGTGAAATGCCCAATGGCAATTTTCTGAGCGGTATCATTTATTTAAGCTATGCCAAGGATTTGGATGCAGCATCCAATACCATTGCCTTGAATTTGGAAAGCTTCACTTTCAATGGGGTATCTGTGGAAGGTTCTTCCAATATTGTTCGGGTGCGTAGCAATGAGAATGGAAATCCACAGGGCACAGCAAATGCCAATTTTATTGCCACTTGGCCTGATGGAGCTACCGCTTCTTTTACGGGAACACGCACCCGCGAATGGATTGAAGGTTTTGGTACCGGCTTTTGGGGTGACAATGTCTTCTTGATTACTGGGAAAAGAACCTATGTAAGCAGGGCCGGTAATGAATTTGTGAAAGAGGTGACCACGCCATTAAGAAGGGAAATGTCTTGCCGATTTATTGTGAGCGGTGTGCTTGAGATTTCAAGACTTGATAACACGGTAAGCCTTGATTTTGGGGATGGAACCTGCGATGCAAAAGGAACGTTGACCTATCCTGATGGAACTGAGGAAGAGGTATTCTTACGGAGGTTCATGAATTAGCTATGAAAAAAGAAAAGCCCCGAATCCGGGGCTTTTTTATGATCTTATCGGTTGATTGGTAATCAAATCGATATAGAGATTTATTTTTTGTTTCAATTCACTTCGATGGGTAATGAAATCCAAGAAACCATGTTCCTTCAGAAATTCTGCAGTTTGGAAACCTTCCGGTAGATCTTTACCCGTGGTATCCTTTACAACCCTGGGTCCTGCAAATCCGATCAACGCACCTGGCTCGGCAATGTTGATGTCTCCCAACATGGCATAGGAAGCTGTTGTTCCACCTGTGGTTGGGTCTGTACACAATGAAATGTAGGGAATTTGGGCTTCGGCCAATTGGGCCAATTTAGCAGATGTTTTGGCCAGCTGCATCAAAGAGAGCGCAGCTTCCATCATACGGGCCCCCCCCGATTTGGATATCATCAGAAAGGGAACCTTTTTCTTTTTGGCCACATCAATGGCACGGGCAATTTTTTCTCCTACCACACTTCCCATGGAGCCACCGATAAAGGCAAAGTCCATACAGGCAATTACGATATCCTTACCCATGGATTTCCCGACTGCAGTTCTCACGGCATCTTTCAGGCCAGTCTTTTGTTCCGCAGCCTTCAACCTGTCCGAATATTTTTTGGTGTCCACGAATTTCAAGGGATCTTTGGAGGTCATGTTGGCATCAAGTTCTTTAAACTTGTTGTCATCAAACAAAATTTCAAAGTATTCCTTGCTGCCTATCCTTACGTGGTAATCATCCTCGGGGCTTACGTAAAAGTTTTTGGCCAAATCCTCGGCCTCCACGATTTTACCTGTGGGGGATTTGTACCATAACCCCTTTGGGGTGTCCTTTTTTTCTTCAGTAAGGGTCTGTATTCCTTTTTCCTTTCTTTTAAACCAAGACGACATGCAATCAAAATTTAGTTGAACAAAGGCTTATAGGGTATTCACGTTATTCAGGTCCTCGAAGGCTTTTTTCAAACGAGCGATAAAGGTTTTTTCCCCTTCGCGAAGCCAAACCCGCGGATCATAGAATTTCTTATTGGGCTGATCGTCTCCTTCTGGGTTTCCAATTTGTCCTTGAAGGTAAGCGGATTTCCCTTGGATATAGTCCCGAACGCCTTCCAAGAATGCGTATTGAAGGTCGGTGTCGATATTCATTTTGATCACGCCATACCCAATGGCTTCCCTGATTTCTTCCAAAGAAGATCCGGAACCGCCGTGGAATACAAAATCGATATGGTTGTGCTCCACACCATATTTTTCTGAAATGTATTCTTGGGAGTTTCTCAAAATCTTGGGAGTCAATTTCACGTTTCCAGGCTTGTATACCCCATGTACATTTCCAAAAGCTGCTGCAATGGTAAATCTGTGACTCACTTTGGAAAGTTCTTCATAGGCAAATGCCACTTCCTCTGGTTGGGTGTAAAGCTTGGAGTCATCCACATCGGAATTGTCCACACCATCTTCCTCACCCCCAGTAATTCCCAATTCAATTTCCAGTGTCATACCCATCTTGCTCATGCGCTCCAAGTAACCCTTGCAGATTTCAATGTTCTCCTCAATGGGTTCTTCGGAAAGATCGATCATATGGGAGCTGAACAATGGCTTCCCTGTTGCCTTGAAATGCTCTTCGCTGGCATCCAAAAGACCATCGATCCAAGGCAGTAGTTTTTTGGCACAGTGATCGGTGTGTAAAATTACAGTTGCCCCATAGGCTTCAGCCAACTGATGTACGTGCTTTGCTCCGGCAATACCACCCATGATGGCCGCTTTCTGTCCGTCATTGGATAAACCTTTTCCGGCATTGAACTGGGCTCCACCATTGGAAAATTGGATAATTACGGGAGCGTTCAGCGCAGCGGCGGTTTCCATAACCGCATTTATGGTATCCGATCCGATGACATTTACTGCGGGAAGGGCGTATCCGTTTTCTTTTGCATGCTTAAATATTGCCTGTACTTCATCGCCGGTGGCAACACCTGGCTTAATATTGTGGGACATAGTTATGTTGGTTTCGAGTTAAAATCAGGAAACAAAAGTAATAAAATATTTGCTCTAGAAGGGATAATTGATCCCTATGTTGAATACGGCGTTCTTGAGGTTGTACCCATCAAACCAACGATCGGATCCCACTTTTGCGGGATTGTAGGTCTTGAACCCGACATCCAAACGGAAGACAAAATAGGTGAAATCATAACGAAGACCGAGCCCTGTGCCCAGTGCAATATCCGACAGCGAAGAAAACCCTGTAAAAATGGCATCCGGGTTGTTCTCGTTGTCAAAAACGTTCCAAATGTTCCCTGCATCGGCAAAAAGAGCCCCTTTTACATCTCCTGCAATGGGAAATCTGTACTCCAGGTTAAAGGCCATTTTAAGGTTGGCCTCATTAAAATCGTTGATATTGTCTGTTTTTCCAGGTCCCAATTCGTAGGCATTCCAAGCGCGGTTGTCGTTGGAGCCTCCTGCAAAATAACTTCGTACAAATGGGATGCTATTGGAATTTCCATAGGGAACGGCCAGGCCCAAAAAGCTTCTAAATGCCAGCACTTGGGAACCTCCCAGACTCCAATGTCGGATAAAGTCGAACTCCGATTTTACATATTGAGAAAATGGCACATTGAAAACCAAAAGTTGTCCATTGGGATTCTCGTTGTAGGGTATTATATTGGCAAGGAGGGAAAGCATACCACCGGCACTTTCCAGTTTGATGCGGTATTGGTAAAAGTCATTGTCATTGATGCCATCCTTACTGTTCTTGGTATGTGTAAAATTGGTGGCAAAAATGAGGTTGTTCTCCGTTAAGCGTATCCTACGTTCCTCAATGCTGTTCACCTCATCCAATTCATCAGTGGTTACGGGAATGCTCCCATTCAGTACATCTTCCACAAATTGGTTGGCGCCTCCAGGAATGTTCAAACTGGGGTCTTCACCTTCTTCAACTGGGTTGAAATAGGAAGCATATTGTGGGTCATCCTGAAAACCATCGGCAATGTCATCCAAATTGGAAAAGGTGTTCCGGTAAACATTGTAGAAGTTATTGGGGTTCACATTTCGCACAAATTCAACATTCAACAACTCAATGTTATTTTTGAGTCTATCCGAAGGGGTCCAGTTGTAGGATAGGATAGAATTGAGTGATTGTTTGTCAAGCCCAATGTTCTTTTGGAAATTGGTACCGACCAACAACCTACTCTGGGGCAACATATAATAAGGTATGATTCTTTCGGTATTGAAAGGCAGCCAGATCCTGGGAAAGGTAATGTTGATATCCCCGCCCAATTCTGAGGTAAAGGTTTCATTGGAAATGGTGGCATCGCTTAAAAGACCTACAGATCCCCTTGCCGAGATGTTCAAGGTTTCGGCACCTCCAAAAACATTCCTTGTGATTACCGACGTGCTGAAGGCCGTTCCCACTTGCTGGATGTTGGAATGGGTTACATCAAAGTTCATGTTGAGGGAGAACTTCTTTTTGGCCGCCAGATAAATATTGGAAGTCAATTGCGTTTGCGATGAATCGGGAATAAACTCAATATTGGGATACTTGAAAGTGTTCAGGTTGGTAATCTGGCGATAGGTTCTGATCCTGTCCAAATCTCGGTACACACTGTCCTTTTCAAAAAATATGGCATCCGTAAGGGCTTTAGGGTTGTACCGGAGCTTGTTGGAATAATGGATGATATAGTTGTCGTGTACCAATGTTTTTAGGGAATCGGCATCGCCATTGATGTCGTAATCCGCATAGATATTGATTTCTTTCAACCTTGCCACCCGGTATGGATTATTGATGTCCGTACTATCCGAAGTGCTTCTGAACTTTTTGATGTTCAATTGAACGTCCATTAACTGGTCATCGGCCATTAAGGTGGTGTCCCTTAAAATATCATAGTTGATGGAACTTTCCTGAAAGTTGTAGACCCCGGAGTTGCGGAACAAAGCGGTCAACCGTTCGCGCTCTTGTGTAAATTTTTGAAGATCGAACTGTTCTCCTTTTTTTACATAACTGGATTTGACGGATATGTCATAAATGGAATCCAGTTCCGGAGAGGTGATGTTTTTTTGAACGGTATCGATGATATAAGGTTTGCCCAGCGTAACATTGTATTCGATTTTGGCCCTTTTCTTTCTGCTGCCCTCTACAATCTCATAGTCACCAGAGTTGTTAAAATACCCCTTACTGTTGTAATAGGCTTCCAGTCGTTTCAAGGATTTGTTGGTCAGTGAAGTATCAATGACAACCGGCGGCTCGCCAATCCGTTTCAAGAATTCACTGGCACCCTTTACTACAAATGATTCCTGTAGGCGATTGACTTGTTTTTGGGAGAGTATGTTGTTCAACCGTTTTTCCCTTTTGTCCTTTCTATGTAACCAATCCTGAAAAGAGGAATCTGGATTTTCCTTGGCAAGGTTGTAGAGGTTCAATCGAAGAGGGTAGCCCAATACACTGCTGTTGGGCTTCTGGTCAATAAGTCCCTTGATTTCGCTATCGGTTATTTTTTCGTCATCAACAAAAATGGAGTTTTTGGTGAGCAGCAATTCATCATCCCCCACCTTTTTAAGTGTATTGCAACCCACAATGCTGAACATAAGCAACAATAACGCTATTTTTGTCCAGTTGCACATTAGACTTAAAGAACCCCTCATAGACGCCAAAAATACACGATTTAGATGGTTACAAAAAACCAAATTAAACTAGTTGTAAACCTTAAGCAAAAAAAGTACCGAACTCAACATGGACTGTTTGTAGTGGAGGGAGAAAAGTCGGTGAAAGAGTTGCTTACAGCGGGAATGCGGCCTTTTCAAATTTTTGTGGATGTGCCCGAAAATTTGGAGCGGTATCCAAAAGCTGAACTGGTAGACGTGCGAACGTTGAAACAAATGAGTAGCCTAAAACAGCCCAATGGTATTCTAGGGGTCTTCCAAATGCCAAAGTCGCAAGAGGAATTGATGACGGATTGGACCGTGGTTTTGGATGCGGTTCGGGATCCTGGCAACTTGGGAACCATTATTCGATTGTGTGATTGGTTCGGTATAAAAAAAATGGTTTGCTCCTTAGATACGGTGGATTGTTATAATCCCAAGGTACTACAGGCAACCATGGGGTCTATTGCAAGGGTAAGTTTGGTCTACACGGATTTGGTGGGGTATTTGAAAAATACAGATTTAACTGTTTTGGGTGCCTTTATGGACGGAGCGCCTGTTTATCAAAAGGAATTGCCGGAAAAAGGCATCTTGGTCATGGGTAATGAGGCCAATGGTATCTCTAAGGAAGTTGGTACATTGGTAAGTGAGCGCATTTCCATTCCCCAGTTTGGCGAACCATCCACGGAAAGTTTGAATGTGGCCACAGCAACTGCTATTCTGTTAAGTGAGATCAGGAGGTGATCAGATTCTTGGATATCTAATAATCCAGTAATCCAATAATCCAATAATCTTACATTTATTCAAAAGTAAAATTGATGAAGATGCCACGGGTCCGCATGGCATTGATGTTGCCTGTCCACGGACTGTTGGGGTCGTTGTCGGGAACAAGTTCGTCCGTTAGGGCAAAAACCCCTCTAATGGATGGTGAGAACTTAAAGTATTCGGTATAAAAATCAATCCCAAAACCTAATTCGTAGCCATACACATTCTTTTTCATACGGAATTCGCCACTACTGTTATCATCCAAGCTGTCCTCTTTGCTGCCAAGGTTCATGGAGGTATAGACTCCTCCAACAATAAAAGGTTTCCAGTTGCCAATTCTTCTGGTGCTGGCTTTTAACAGCAGCGGGAATCGGATATAGGTAGACCTTACTTCGCGCAAGGCATCTGCTTCGGTGGTAAACCCAGGAAAACCAAGGGTACGGGTAGTGTATAAAAGTCCTGGTTCGAAACGGGCGTCCAAAAATTCATTGACCCGTAATTCCCCGATCAAACCCACATTAAAGCCAAAAGTTTTATCGACCAAGATGTCCCGGCCAATATCGTTTTTGTATTCAAATTGAAAATCGTACTGGTTAAAACCAAGGTAATATCCCCAGTTCAAAAACTTTAGGTCCTCATTCTGAAGATTGAGAATAGGGTCTTTGCCAAACTGTGCTATGGATTTTGGACTCGTCAATAGGAGGAGTCCAAATAGGATAAGGACGTTTTTCATTAAACTATTTTGTGGCGACATAGATGGTTGCTACACCCAATGTCTGGGGTTTGTTCTCTATTCCTATAAACCCAATTTTCTCCAAAATATTGTTGAAGGCCTTACCATGTGGAAAAACGGATGCAGATTCACTCAAATAGGAATAAGCGGATCGGTCTTTGGAAAAGAGTTTTCCAATGGCGGGCATAATGTGTCTTGTATAAACCCGATAGCCTTGTTTAAACGGTGTTTTGGTGGGAACGGAAGTTTCCAGCACCACAAAATGGCCATTAGGTTTCAACACCCTGTGGATTTCTTCGAGTCCTTTTTCCAGATTTTCAAAGTTGCGGACTCCGAAGGCAACGGTAATGGCATCAAAAGAGTTGTCCTCAAAAGGAAGGTTTTCGCTATCTCCGACCACCATTTCAATGACATCCTGAAAATTTCTTTTGGCCACTTTTTCCTTCCCCACTTCCAACATGCCGGGTGAAAGGTCCAACCCAACAATCTTTTTAGCCCCGGTTTTCACCATGGCAATGGCCAGGTCACCAGTACCTGTGGCAATGTCCAGGATAGATTCCGGCTTTTTCCCAGCCAAAAAAGAAACGATTTTTTTTCGCCATTTCACATCGGTGCCGAACGATATGACCCTGTTCAGACCATCATAACTGCCCGAAATGTTGTCGAACATCTGCCTTACCTGCTCTTTTTTACCAAGCTCGGATTCTTTGTAGGGCATCACTTTTTTTGACATCTCTTCTATTTGCTGGCAAATATACAACTTAGGTATATGGAAGCAGGACAAAAATATTTGTGTAATTTTGCCCATCAAAAGGGAAAAACTTTTCCATATTTACTTAAGTGTATGTCAATTAGACTACGTTTGCATTGCAATTTTTCAATTGTGCCACACAAATTGAATTTTTTTAGGAACACATCTTTTTATAATCCATGAAGATCATTATTGCTGGAGCTGGTGAGGTAGGGTTTCATTTGGCAAAACTTTTGTCGTATGAGGCCCAGGATATTACGTTGATCGATACGGACAAGGAGCGGTTGTCCTATGCGGATACCCATTTGGATATTAGGGTGCTGCGGGGTGATGCCACTTCTATTCAAGTATTACAGGATGCACGGGTGGACGATTCCGATTTGGTAATCGGGGTTACGGCCTCCGAGACCACCAACCTTACCCTTTGTGTATTGGCCAAGCAATTGGGTTGCAAACGGACCATTGCCCGGATTTCAAATACGGAGTTCATGGACAACCGTGATCTGATCAAGTTTGAAGAGTTGGGGATCGATGAATTGATTTCGCCGGAACGTTTGGCCGCTATGGAAATCCAGTTGATGCTGAACCAATCTGCATTCAACGATACCTATGAGTTTGAAGGAGGGGTATTGACCATGTTCGGAATCATTCTTCCCAAAACAGCCCCTTTTGTGGGTAAAATGGTAAAAGAGGCCGCCCGAATTTTCCCGGAACTGCATTTTATGCCCATAGCTCTTCAGCGAACTGGTACCCAATTTACGTTGATTCCACGTGGGGACACAGTTTTTAAAGAAGGTGATCAAGTCTATTTTATCACTTCGGACAAGGGGGTAGAGGAGCTTTATAAGCTTACCGGTATGCAAAAACAAGAGATCAAGAACGTGATGATCTTGGGTGGAAGTAAAGTAGGTTTCAAGACCGCCAGGGATCTCTGCGGGAAAAAATTCAACGTGAAACTGATTGAAAAGAATAAAGAAAAGGCTTTTGATATTGCGGACGATCTACCACATGCCCTGGTCATCAATGGGGATGGTAGAAATGTAGAGCTTTTGGATGAAGAGAGCCTGGATTCCATGGATGCCTTTATAGCGGTTACCGGAAATTCGGAAACCAATATCATGTCCTGTTTGGTGGCCAAGAACAAACGTATCAAAAAAACGATTGCCTTGGTGGAGAACATGGACTATTTTCAATTGTCCCATTCCATTGGAGTGGATACGTTGATCAACAAAAAACTATTGGCGGCCAACAGTATTTTTAGATATATCCGAAAAGGAGAGGTGTTGGCACTTACCCGCTTGAACAACCTGAACGCGGAAATTCTTGAGTTTGAGGTAAAGGCCACATCCTTGGTCAATGGGGAAATAATAAGGGAACTTAACTTCCCTAGAGAAGCCAGCATTGGCGGTGTGGTAAGGAATGGAGAGGGAATTATTGCCTTAGGTGACTTTAGGATCATGGAAGGGGATAAGGTAGTTGTCTGTTGCCTTCCCAAGGCTATTCCCAGGATTGAAAAGCTGTTCCTATAATGAGACTGAACACTCGAATCATTATCCATATCATGGGTCTATTGCTGTTGTGCAATGGCTCTTTCATGTTATTGGCGGCATTTGCCAGTGGTATTTATAAGGATGGCGCTACACTAGATATTACCTTGGCGGCCATAGTGACCATGTTGTTTGGGATCATGGCTATGTTCTACACCAGGGGCCATAAAAAGGAAGTAAAACGTAAGGAGGGTTATATAGTCGTTACCTTTGGATGGATAGTGATGTCCATTTCCGGGATGCTGCCCTATCTTTTTTCAAGCTCCATACCATCCATAACCGATGCTTTTTTTGAGACCATATCGGGGTACACCACAACGGGAGCTTCCATTTTGGATGATATTGAATCACTTCCTGAAGGTATTTTGCTCTGGCGTAGCCTTACACATTGGATAGGCGGAATGGGAATCATTGTATTGGCCATTGCTATTTTACCGCTCTTGGGTATCGGGGGTATGCAGTTGTTTGCGGCCGAAGCGCCTGGGCCGGGAGGAGATAAACTTCATCCTAGGATTACAGATACTGCCAAAAGACTATGGCTGATCTATGTGGGGTATACCGTATTGGAAACCTTTTTGTTGAGATTTGCCGGTATGAGTTTTTTTGATGCCATCAACCACTCATTGGCAACCATGTCCACAGGAGGATTTTCTACTAAAAATGCCAGTTTGGCTTATTGGAACGATCAGCCGTTGATCCAATATATCGTCATTGTTTTTATGTTTTTGGCAGGGAGTAACTTTGTATTGAGCTACTTTGCACTGACCAGAAGGGTACAGCGTATTTTGCGGGACGAAGAGTTCAAGTACTATTTCTTTTTTGTAGTTGTGTTCACCATCATTTCTGCATTGGGTGTTTATTTTAAGGCCGATGTGCCTGTTTCCGATTTTCATCCCATGGTTTGGGGAGAAGCGGAAAGTGCTTTTAGACATTCCCTTTTCCAAGTATTGACGGTGATAACCACTACAGGGTTTGTAACGGCAGATTTCACCTCTTGGACCCCGTTTCTGACGGTTTTCTTTTTCGGATTGATGTTCCTAGGTGGTTCTGCAGGTTCCACTGCGGGTGGAATCAAGGTAATGCGACATATTTTGATCATCAAAAATGGTGTTTTGGAATTTATGAGAACCTTGCATCCCAATGCTGTGATACCTGTTCGATATAATCAAAAAACAGTAACGGAACATATTGTGTACAATGTAATCGCCTTCTTTGTACTGTACATGCTACTTTTCATTATTGGTGCGCTGGTGCTGGGATTCCTGGGATTGGATTTTGAATCCGCCATTGGAGGGTCGGCATCGTCCTTAGGGAATGTGGGGCCTGCTTTCGGTAGCCTGAACCCAGTGAGCAATTACAATAGTTTGCCTGATGCAGGTAAGTGGTGGTGTGGTTTTTTAATGCTTTTGGGACGGTTGGAACTTTTTACGGTACTGATTGTACTTACCCCATACTTCTGGAAAAAAACCTAATAAAAAAACCTCCTGAAGATTTCTCCAAGAGGTTTCTGATTTTCATTTCTTGTATCAAATTCTTAAACCACGGCCTTAATTCTGGCAATGGCTTCCCTTAGTTCCTTTTCGGATGCGGCATAGGAAATACGGATGCAATTGGGGTTTCCAAAAGCTTCCCCTGTTACTGTGGCCACATTGGCATGTTCCAAAAGGTACAAGGCAAAATCCTCGGCACTGTTTATGGTGGTCCCTTTCAGCGTTTTTCCGAAGAAGGATGAAATATCTGGGAATACATAAAATGCACCCTCAGGTATGTTTAGCTTAAATCCTTCGATTTCTCCAAGAAGTTCCAAGACAAGGTCTCTTCGTTTGTGGAACTCGTCAATCATGAATTGTATCTTGCTCACAGGGGCTTCCAGTGCGGTGATTACGGCACGTTGGGCAATGGAATTGGCGCCACTGGTTACTTGACCTTGTAATTTGGTACACCCCTTGGCTATCCATTCTGGGGCTCCGATGTATCCGATACGCCATCCGGTCATGGCAAAAGCCTTGGAGACACCGTTTACGGTAACTGTTCTGTCATACATCCCGTCAATACCCGCAATGCTCACATGGCCCCCTGCAAAATTGATGTGTTCGTAGATTTCATCGGATACCACATAAATGTCAGGGTGCTTTTTCAAAACCGCAGCCAAACCTTCCAACTCTTCTTTTCCATAAACAGAACCACTTGGGTTGCATGGAGAGCTGAACCAGAGCATCTTTGTTTTGGGAGTGATTGCAGCTTCCAACTGTTCAGGGGTCATCTTAAAATCCGTATCGATGCCTGTTGGCACTTCCACGGGAACTCCCTCGGCCAATTTTACAATATCACTATAGCTTACCCAATATGGAGCAGGAAGGATCACTTCATCGCCAGGGTTAAGCACTACCATGGCTACGTTGAACAAAGATTGCTTGGCACCGGTGGATACCACAATCTGGTTCAAACCATAATCGAGGCCATTGTCCCGTTTAAACTTGCCGGAAATAGCTTTTTTCAACTCGGCATACCCATCTACTGGGGTATAGCTGCTATAATTTTCGTCGATTGCCTGCTTGGCGGCTTCTTTGATGAAATCTGGAATGTTGAAATCGGGTTCCCCCAAGCTCAAGCCAATAATATCCTTGCCTTCATTTTTTAGTTCCCTAGCTTTGGCGGCCATGGCCAAAGTTGCTGACGTGGACATGTTCCTGACCCTGTCAGATAAATGGTTGCTCATTGGTTATGCTATTTTACTGGTATTGAAGTGCCGGGTTTTTGCCCAGTTCTTTCAAGTGTTTGAAGTGCGAAATTATAGCTTTTCTGGTAGTTTTATACTCGTTGTACGGCAAATTGAACTCCTTGGCAGTCTGTTTCACAATTTTTGAAATTTTTGTGTAATGTATGTGACTGATATTCGGGAAGATGTGGTGTTCTACCTGGTGGTTCAACCCTCCGGTAAACCAATTCACAATCTTGTTCTTGGTACCAAAGTTTACGGTAGTGAACAGCTGGTGGATGGCCCAAGTGTTCTTCATGTTGCCTTCCTCGTCCGGTAGTGGTTGGTCCGCATGGTCCACAATGTGTGCCAATTGGAATACCACGCTCAAAATAACCCCCGCCACATAGTGCATGATAAAGAAGCCCAGTAATACTTTCCACCAAGCAATCTCAACAAAGATTAGCGGTAGTACGATCCAAATGGTCAAGTAAATGATTTTGGTAATCACCAGTGTGCTCCAGTTGATGACTGGATTGGGCAATTTTCCATAGCTCAATTTCCTTTTCATGTAACGGTACATCTGCTGGAAATCAGTAGTGATGGCCCAATTGAAAGTCAGAAGTCCGTAAAGGAAAATGGAGTAGTAATGTTGGAATTTGTGGTGTTTGTGCCATTCCGCATGCTTGGAAAAACGCAAAATACGACCTGCTTCCATATCTTCGTCATGTTCATGGATATTGGTATACGTGTGGTGCAATACATTGTGCTGTACCTGCCAGTTGTATACGTTTCCGGCCAAAATATAAATGCTGCTTCCCATGAGTTTGTTTACCCACTTTTTGTTGGAATAGGCCCCGTGGTTTCCATCGTGCATCACATTCATACCCACTCCGGCCATACCGATTCCCATGGTAATCGATAACAAGAGATAGCCCCAGAAGGGAAGGTTCAACGTCAACATCAAAAAATAGGGGGTCAAAAAAATGGCAAACATCACAATAGTCTTTAAGTGAAGTTTCCAGTTGCCGGTTTTCTCAAGGTTGTTCTCCTTGAAGTAGTCATTTACGCGTTTGTTCAGTGTTCTGAAAAATTGTGCCGAATCCTTTCTTGAAAACCGGATAGTACTCGTATCCATAAATAAAAATTTTTACAAAAATAACCAAAAAGGCCCGATGAGGTCAAGACCTTTATGTTAGAACGGTGTTAAGGTGATTAAAAGTATTAATTTTACCAAAATTAACAGACACCCCATGAACGCCGATCTCATCTTCAAATATTTTACGACGCTCACCGATGCGCAAAGAGCTCATTTTTTGGAGTTGGAGGCTTTGTACCAGGATTGGAACAAGAAAATCAACGTAGTGTCCAGAAAAGATATTG
Organism: Allomuricauda sp.; assembly: GCA_020434915.1. Taxonomy (GTDB): domain Bacteria; phylum Bacteroidota; class Bacteroidia; order Flavobacteriales; family Flavobacteriaceae; genus Flagellimonas. The sequence continues at coordinate 22,550 of JAGQZL010000009.1, forward strand.
ATGAGTTGTATCTGAGGCATGTACTTCATTCTCTGGGTATTGCAAAGATTCAAATTTTCAATGAGGGTGCTGATATCTTGGATGTGGGGACCGGCGGGGGATTTCCCGGTATTCCGTTGGCCATTCTATTTCCCAATGTGAATTTTACTCTGGTAGATGCCATCGGTAAAAAAATAAAAGTGGTTCAGGAAGTGGTGGAAGGTTTGCAGTTGGAGAATGTGACGGCCATCCATTCCCGGGTAGAAGATATTCCTGGTCATTTTGATTTTATTGTAAGCAGGGCTGTGGCCGCCATGCCCACTTTTGTACATTGGACCAAAGGAAAAATCAAAAAAGATTCGGCCCACGAACGCAAAAATGGAATCCTCTACCTAAAAGGTGGTGATCTTGCTGAAGAGCTTCAGGAATACACAACCGTTCAAGTCTTTGATCTAAAGGAATATTTTGAGGAAGAGTTCTTTGAGACCAAGAAAGTGGTCTACTTGCCGCAGAAATATAAAGGACACAATTAAATACTGTACATTCTTTTGTAAACCAGCCTGCATTTGCGGGCATAGTCTTTTCCAAATTGCCAGATACGGTTATATCTTTTGACCAAGTTGGTCCACCAAACAT